>NZ_AXAA01000008.1:0-98802 GCF_000472625.1 Caloramator sp. ALD01 | reverse complement strand
TTTCTTTGTTTGAAAAAGTCCTACCCTCGCGATGCCATCGTCCTGATGGCCGCTCGGCTCGGCACGTCCTGTGCCGAATTACGGACTTTTTCAAAATCGAAAAGCAAGAATTGCTAAAGCTCATAAAAGAGCCAAATAAAATCCTTTTATGGGGCTTTTTATACTTTAGCTAATAAATGAGATTGTCAATAATCTTAAGTTCCTTTGCTCTTTTAATTTTTGCCATTATAATTGAATTTAAATAATATAAATGTTAATATATAGGTATTACCTGTAAAATTTAGGATAATATAATAATGGGAGGTGTAAGAATGATAGAAAAATCAATACTACAGGAAGTTTTAAATGAAGCATTAAAGACAGGTGGAGATTTTGCAGAAATTTACATAGAACAGAATGATTTAAATACTGCATATATGACAGATGGTAAGGTTGAAAGTGTACTGTCTGGAAAGGATTATGGTGCTGGGGTTAGAATTTTATCAGGTTTTAAATGCATTTATGCATATACGAATGATTTATCAAGGGAAGGACTTTTAAAGATAGCAAGGGATGCATCCTATGCATTAACTGGTGTTAAAAATGTAGAAAGTAGAGACTTTATCAAGCTTGATTACACAAATGCTCATCCTATATCTATAGTTCCAAGTGCAGTTGATATTTCGAAAAAGGTTTCAAAGGTTAAAGAGGCATATACTATAGCAAAAAACTACAGCAGTGAAATAGTGCAGGTTTCAGTTAGATATGTAGATAACGATAAAAAGGTTTTAATTGCAAATTCAGAGGGATTATTTGCAGAGGATAGGAGAATAAGAACAAGGATGGCTATTGAGGCTGTTGCTTCTGACGGAAATGAAAATCAAACAGGATTTTTTGGCCCAGGAAGGCTTATGGGGTTTGAATTCTTTGATAATGTTGATATAGAGTGGCACGCGAAGGAGGCAGCAAGGATTGCAGTAACAATGCTTCACGCAGACCTTTGCCCTTCTGGTGTTATGCCTGTTGTTATAGATAATGGTTTTGGAGGTGTTATATTCCACGAAGCGTGTGGACACTCCCTTGAGGCTACATCAGTTGCAAAGGGACATTCAGTATTTTCAGGAAAGCTTGGTCAAAGGATTGCTTCAGAGGTAGTAACTGCAATAGATGATGGAACTATTCAGAATGCTTGGGGTTCATCAAATATTGATGATGAAGGACATCCAACACAAAGAAATGTTTTAATTGAAAATGGAATATTAAAGGGATATATGATAGATATGTTAAATGGAAGAAGAATGAATATGAAACCAACAGGAAATAGCAGGCGTGAGAGCTACAAGTATGCACCAACCTCAAGAATGACAAATACATTTATTGCAAAAGGAGATAAAACACCTGAGGAGATAATAAAGTCAACAGAGTATGGACTATATGCAAAATATATGGGTGGTGGTTCGGTAAATCCTGTAACAGGTGATTTCAATTTTGCTGTAAATGAGGCGTATCTAATAAAGGATGGAAAAATAGATAGACCAGTAAGAGGGGCTACACTTATAGGAAAGGGTTCTGAGGTTTTACTTGATATTGATATGGTTGGAAACAATTTAGAGTTAGGACAGGGAATGTGTGGTTCTGTAAGTGGAAGCGTTCCTGCCAATGTAGGTCAGCCTATGATTAGAGTTAAGAAGATGACTGTTGGTGGAAGAAGGTAGGAGGTGATAATATGGAGCTTAATAAGTTTATTGAAGAGCTTTTTAGAAGGGGCAGAGAAGAAGGTTTTAGTGATATGGAGGTATATTACATAGATTCTGATAGCTTTGAGGTGAATATATACAATCAAGAGGTAGATAAGTATAATGTAAATAAAAATAAAGGAATTTCCCTTAGAGCTATTTATGATGGAAGGCTTGGGTATGCATATTCAGAAAAGTTTGAGGAGGAGGATATAGAATTTCTGATTAAAAACGCCAAAAACAATGCAAAGGAAACACAAACAGATGTACTTCCTGAATTTTATCAAGGAGGTAAATACAAAGAAATTGAACAGGATGTTAATGTTGATATTGATGCAAAAAAGAAAATTGATGATGCTATGTTTATGGAAAAAAGAGCAAAGGAATATGATTCAAGGATTGATTCTGTAAACTACTGTCTTGTAGAAACTACTAAAGGAAGAAGAAAAATAGTAAATACAAAGGGACTTAACTTAGAAGAAGAGGGTGGTGTAGGTGTAGCATACATTGCAGTTGTTGCAAAGGATAAGGATGATGTAAAAAGTGGAAGCAGCTTTAAGGTAACAACTAACTACAATAAAATAGACTTCGAAAAATTAGTAAAAGAGGCCTGTGACGAGGCTATTAATTCCCTCGGTGCAGAAAGTATACCATCAGGAAAATATAAGGTAATACTAAGACGTGATGCAGCTGCAACACTACTTGCAACATTTTCATCAATTTTTTCAGCAGATTCAGTGCAGAAGGGATTTTCGCTTTTAAAGGGAAAATTAAATACAAAGATTGCATCCGATAAAATAACCATATTAGACGATCCATTTTTAAAGGATGCCCCCTTAAGTTGCTCCTTTGACGATGAGGGTGTAGAAACATATACAAAGGAGGTTATTAAGGATGGTGTTTTAAAAACTTTTCTTTATGACATAAAGACAGCCAAAAAAGATGGAGTAAAATCAACTGGTAATGGATTTAAATCCACCTATAAATCACCGGTAGTAGTTGCACCTACTAATATGTATATTGTAAAGGGTACTTTAGGGTATGAAGAAGCAATAAAAATGCAAGAAAAGGCCCTTATTATAACAAGCCTCCAAGGGCTTCACTCTGGAGCAAATCCTGTTTCAGGTGATTTTTCACTTGCAGCAGAGGGATACCTTGTGGAAAATGGAAAAATAACAAAACCAGTTGAACAGATAACAGTTGCAGGTAACTTTTACAATGTTTTAAATGAAATAGAGGAGGTACTTTCTGACTTTGAACTTGCACTTCCAATAGGACTTGGAAGTTATGGAAGCCCAAGTATTATAATTAAAGAACTTAATGTGTCAGGAAAATAAAATTACAAGTGCCAAGACAAGTCTCTTGGCACTTATTCAAATTTATTTTTGATAATTTAATGTAAGCCTTATTATTCTTCTCACAAGTCTTCTTGCAACAGGATAAGGCATATTGTACATTTTTAGCAGCACAAATATTTCAGGATTGTTTTTTTCAATTTTGTTTAGTATTCTATCGACCTCATTAAATTGCCCTTTTTCTTCAAAATCACCTTTTTGTCTATCATCTTCGTCATCTTCGATATCTACAATAATAGGTACCATATTTGGCATAATCATTGTTGGAATCATATCAAAAGGGTTCATTAAAATAATACCTCCTAATTTGACTTACATTATATAATATTAATATAATTTAAATTTTGTTAAACAAATTTATTTGCAACTGTCTTTTCTTATAAAAATTAAAAAGAATTTTAAATTTCTATTGTTTAAAAATTAATAAAATGATAAAATTAAAGTGAAAATAATGTCGAATTTTAAGAGAGAGGAAGATAGTATGAGTAGTTTAAGTTCCTTCGATATCATTGGACCTATAATGGTTGGGCCATCAAGTTCGCACACAGCAGGAGCTGCAAGACTTGGAAAGGTTGCAATGTCTATTGCAGGAGGTAATTTCAAAAAGGTAATATTTTATCTTCACGGATCCTTTGCAAAGACGTATCGTGGACACGGAACAGATAGGGCACTTGTTGCAGGTGTACTTGGAATGGAAACCTATGATGATAGACTTAAGTATTCTTTAGATATAGCTAAAGAGAAGGGAATAGAAATAGAATTTGTTGAGTCAGATTTAGGTGATGTTCATCCTAATACTGTAAAAATTGTTTTTTATAAAGAGGATGGAACTAAATTTGAGGTTGTAGGTTCATCTATTGGTGGAGGAAATATAATAATAACAGAAATAAATGGAGACAAGGTAGAGTTTACAGGAGACTATCCAACACTTATTGTTAAACAAAAGGACGTTAAGGGTATGATAAGTTCGGTTACTGCTATTTTAGCAAGTCAAAATATAAATATAGCAACTATGAGGGTTACAAGAAGAGCAAAGGGTAAAGAGGCTCTTATGATAATTGAAACAGATGCTGAAATAAGCGAATATGTATTAAAGGTCATTGAAAAGGTAGAAAATATTATTTCAGCAAAGGCTATAAATCCTGTAAAGTAATTGGAGGTTAAGGTATGTACAATACAGGTTTAGAATTGATGGAGTTGGCAAATTCTAAAAAGTGTAAGATATATGAGATTGTAATTGAAAATGAAGTAGAGCTTCAGGGCTTAAGTAGAGAAGAGATAATATTAAAGATGAAAAAGGCCCTTGATGTGATGAAATCATCTGCACAGGAGGCACTTGATAAGGAAATAAAATCAGTAAGTGGACTCATTGGTGGAGATGCAAAAAGACTTGAGGATTATAGAAAAAATGGAAATACATTGTGTGGCGATACAGTAGTTAAGGCAATGGCAAGAGCTCTTTCTTGTTCTGAGGTAAATGCAGCTATGGGAAGAATAGTTGCAGCACCAACGGCTGGATCCTGTGGAATTTTACCTGCTGCATTAATTACAGCGGGAGAAAAGTTAAACAAAACTGAAGATGAGATTGTAAATGCTCTATTTACGGCATCAGGTATAGGTCAGATTATTGCAAAGAATGCAACCGTATCTGGGGCAGAAGGAGGCTGTCAAGCAGAATGCGGTGCAGCAGCTGCTATGGCAGCAGCAGCTATTGTAGAAATGGCTGGAGGTACACCAGAGATGTGCCTTAACGCAGCTTCAATAGCATTAAAAAATATAATGGGACTTGTATGTGACCCAATAGCAGGTCTTGTTGAGGCACCCTGTGCTAAAAGAAATGCATCTGGAGTTGTAAATGCATTAATTTCATCAGAGCTTGCACTTGCAGGAATAAAAAGCATTATTCCATTTGATGAAGTTGTGGAGGCAATGTATAGGGTAGGGAAGGCACTTCCGGAGGCATTAAGGGAGACTGCACTTGGAGGAATTGCAGCAACCCCAACTGGAATTAAATTAAGAAAACAGGTATTGGGAGAATAATA
Source organism: Caloramator sp. ALD01 (assembly GCF_000472625.1). Taxonomy (NCBI): domain Bacteria; kingdom Bacillati; phylum Bacillota; class Clostridia; order Eubacteriales; family Clostridiaceae; genus Caloramator; species Caloramator sp. ALD01. Next base: position 93,690 of record NZ_AXAA01000008.1, on the reverse strand, counting down.
ATTATATTTAAAAGATAATTATTATTGACAAATACAAAAAATGTAATTAGAATGATAATAAGAGTGGAATTTCCACTCTTATTATATTATACAAAAGGTGGGTTGTGTTATGGCTGTTTGGAAATGTACAGTATGTGGAGAAACAAAGGAAGGAAGATGTAGGCCTCAAAAGTGCCCAAAATGCGGTGCAACAAAGGAAAAATTTGAAAAGCAGCAATAAAATAAACAAAAGGTGCCCAGCACCTTTTGTTTATCTATTTGATTGCTTTAAATATTCTTCACTAAATTCCTCATCAATCATCTCAAATAATTTTAATTTATTTTCATAATCATCTTCACTGCCATCAGCTCTAAAAAATCTATTGTTTTCAAATATATCCTCTTCATCTTCAAAATAGCTAATTGGCACCCAAACAATCATACAAGGACACATTACATTCACCTCTATTTATAGTTCTCACAGTAGATTTCAAAGAAGGCCCTCTTAAAGGCACATAGTGGACAAACTTCAGGTGCTTCAGTTCCTTCGTGAACATATCCACAATTCAAACACTGCCATTTAACAGGAATATCCCTCTTGAACATCTTACCTGATTTTAGATTTTCAAGTATCTTTAAAAATCTAATCTTATGATATTCTTCTGTTTCTGCAAGTTCTTTATAAAAGTCTGCTATTTCAACAAATCCTTCTTCACGAGCAACCTTCTCAAACTCTTTATAAAGTTTTTCTGCTTCAAAGGCTTCATTCATAGCACAATCTAAAAGATTTTCAGCAGTAGTTTTATTTTCCTTTAAGAAATCATCATATACTCTTCTGGCGTGTGCCTTTTCGTTGTCTGATGTTATTTCAAATATCTTTGCTATAAACTCAAAACCTTCTTTTCTTGCTTTTTCTGCATAGAATGTGTACTTATTTCTTGCTCTTGATTCTCCTGCAAATGTTTTTAATAGGTTTTTTTCAGTTTTACTTCCCTTAAGATTCATTAGAATCCTCCTAAATCAATTTACTCACAGTTATATAATATGTATTATGTTTAAAAAATTTTACAAAAAAATAGGGTAAAAAAACCCTATTAAAACTTCTTAATTTGCAGTTTACTAACCATTAAGTAAGCAAAAACAATAAATATAACTGTTGATATATAGTTATGAGGCTTATATAATCCAATTAGATTATCAAGTGCAACTACTGCACCTGCAACAGTTATAGGTACACCAGTAAATACATTATTGAATTTTGTTACATTAAACCTTGCAAGTCTGAAGGCACCGGCTATTGGAAATAAAAGCGTTATGATATAACCTATAAGTCCAAAATTAATTAAATATAATTGCCAACTTAATATTGCTGGTGCAGCACCAAAGGAAACAAGGTCTGCCAATGAATCAAGTTCCTTTCCAAGTTCACTTGAAACCCCTATTCTTCTTGCTATCCTACCATCATATCTATCAAGTAGAGCTGCTGACATAATCAAAATTGCTGCTAACTTTAGATTGTTGTTGAAGGTAGCCATAATAGATACCATTCCAAGGGATAGGTTAGCAAAGGTAAATAAATTAGGAATAAAATCTTTTTTCAAAACAATCACCCCAAATAAAATATTTAAGTTACATTGAAGTAAAACATAAAATGTTATACAATATTTAATGTAACTGCTTTTAGGATTTTTATTTAATTTACTAAGTATATATTATAAACAAAAACAAACTTTTTTACAATAATATGAAGCAATTTTGGGGTGGTATATTTGACAAAAAAAAGATTATATAAATATATAGCTATATTTATATCATTTATAGCCATAATATACTTATTTAAAGTTAGTAAATTACATTTTTGTTTTAATAGAGTTAGTATAAAAAGTCTAAAGAGTTTTATAGAGAGCTATGGTAAATATTCAATATTTGTTATTTTGATTATTTATGCAGTAAAACCCTTTATTATGTTATTCCCAACTTGGGTTCTTGGCGTTGTTTCAGGGATATTATATGGATGGTTTTTAGGGTATATAGTTTCACTAATTGGATGTTTTATCTCTGCAACTGTAGGCTACTATGTAGCGGGATTTTTAGGTAAGGATTTTGTCCATAAAATTACAAAGGGTAAATTGAATAAATTTGATAAAGTATTAAAGAAGGATGGTTTTAAGATTCTATTTTTAATGAGGCTACCTGTAATTTTCCCATATGATGCTTTAAGTTTAGCCTGTGGACTTACTTCCATAAGATAAAGAGATTTTATATTAGCAAGTGTACTTGGTGTTATGCCAGAGATGTTTGCATATAATTATTTTGGGAATTCCTTTAATACAAGGCATTATAGGAGTCTCCTTATTCCTGTAACTATAATAATAATACTTTTGGTGGTTTCTTATATAATAAAGGATATGAAGGAGTTAGAGTAAAAAAACACCTTCTGGAAATACTAAATATGGAGGTGTTTTGAATGAAGGTAAAGGATATAATGACAAGGGAAGTTGTTACAGTAACTCCTAACACACCTGTAAAAGAAGTTGCAAATTTAATGAAAAATTACAACATAGGTTCAGTTCCAGTCTGTGAAGGTAATAGAGTGGTAGGAATAATTACAGATAGGGACATAGTTTTAAGGGATGTTGCCTATGGCAAAAATCCGAGTGAAGTATTAGCAATGGATGTTATGACAGTTGGTCTTACAACAATAAATTCAGATAAGGATATTCACGATGCTGCAAGGCTTATGGCAGAAAAGCAAATAAGAAGGCTTCCTGTTGTTGAAGATGGAAGACTTGTTGGAATGTTGGCACTTGGAGATATTGCTGTAACAAACAGGCTTCACGATGATGCAGGTGAAGCATTAAGCGACATTTCTAAACCAAATGACATAATGTTCTAATCCCTGCAGTTGCAGGGATTAGATATTTTGAGTAGTATATAATCTGGGGGGCGATAATATGAAAAAGGCAAGACTTATTTATAATCCATATTCTGGTGATAGATCCTTTAGAAATAGGTTAGATGCTGTAATAGATAGACTTCAATTAGCAGGATATGAAGTAACTCCATATAGAACAATGTCAATAGAAGATATATACACAAGTATGAAGAGGGCAAAGGATTATGATGTGATACTTGTTTCAGGTGGAGATGGAACAATTAATCACGTAATAAATGCAATGATTTTAAATGAAATTAATGTTCCTCTTGGAATATTCCCCTATGGAACAGCAAATGATTTTGCATCGCACTTAGGGATACCAAGAAAAATAACAGAAGCCTGTGATGTAATTGCAAAGGGTAAACTTAGTGAATTTGATTTAGGAAAGATTAATGATAGGTATTTTATAAACGTTGCAGCAGGAGGCCTTTTAACCGATGTTTCACAAAAAATTGACATAAATATGAAGAATACCCTTGGAAAAGTAGCCTATTATCTAAAGGGAATAGAACAGCTTCCAAACTTTAGAGCTATTCCAATTAAAATAACCTGCGATGGAAAAACAATAGAGGAAAATATATATTTATTTGTTATATTAAATGGTTCCAGTGCAGGAGGTTTTAAACTTGCACCAGATTCAACTGCAAATGATGAAAAACTTAATTTAATTGCAATAAAGCAGTGTAATCTTGTAGAACTATTTAATTTATTCTTAAAGATGTTAAAGGGAGAACATCTTGAGAGTAGCAATGTAATATACTTAAAAAGCAGTGAATTTAAAATAGAATGCGATGAAAACATAGAGACAGATATAGATGGAGAGGTGGGACCCCAATTTCCACTTAATGTAAGAATATCTTCTAAAAAGATAAAAATATTTACGCCTTAAGGTTATAAATAAAACAGTTCAATAATATTAATTAAATAGTAGCAATATAAAAGAGGTAAAAGGTGAAAACTTTATTTTCATTAATTTTTATATGCTGTGTTTTATGCTTATTTAATTTTTATATTCTACTAAAGAAAAAACAAAAGTATAGTGTTGTTTTAGCCCTATTATTTTTTATATCTTCCTTTAGGTATATATTAATTTATCTGTTTCTCAGCGTTAAAAAGTTAAACTATCTATTTAATCTTGGCAAATTTATTTTAATACCAGTTGTGCTTTTTACTATAGGCCTATATTGCATATATATTTTGAATAGGAAATCAGAAATCGGACTAATAGATAAGTTGCTTATGGTAGTATTTCTAATATTAGAAGTATATATAATCTACATTGTACCAAATAATTTTATAAAATATTATGGTGGATTTAAGTTCATATGCAGTAATGAATATAGGAATTATTTGATTCTTTTAGTAGCATTTTTTGCATTATTATTTATTTTTATTGCTTCAAACTATTTTAGAATAATTACTTCAGCCTATTTTAAAGCTTTAAACCTTCTCTATATTATTGGTTATTTAATCTTTTTAATTCAGGCTATTTCTATTTATGTGGGAATGGAACTTAAGACAATGACATTAATTCCAGAGGTTATTTTATTAATTGCAGCATTTTTAGATATAAGTTCAACTTGATTAAAAAGGATGTTGCTCACTACTGTAAGTGGGTAACATTTTTTTGTATATATCATAATTGAATTATGAAAAAAGCCCTAACAAGGGCTCAGGCTGTTAAAAAGTTATATGTTGATTAGCCCCATGAAGGATTTCTTAGGCATTCGTTCATTTCGCTAAGCAATTCTAAGCTTTTCTTTATTTGAAAAAGTCCTACCCTCGCGATGCCATCGTCCTGATGGCCGCTCGGCTCGGCACGTCCTGTGCCGAATTACGACTTTTTCTACGTCTAAAGCTAAGAATTGCTAAAGCTTATGAAAGAGCCTATTGAAATCCTTTCATGGGGCTTTTTCATACTTTAGCTAACAATTAGTTTTGGCAACAGCTTGAGCCCTAATAAGAGTTTAATTTATTTGGTAAAAAAATTAATGTTAATGTAATCATTATTAGGGATAAATATTTTTGCTTATTTAACTGACCTTCTATATAGCTTTATTCTGTTTCTTACCAATAAATAAAGTAATGATATTATAACAGTTATTCCAACGATTAGCCTATAATATTCCTTTATAGAAGCCTTAATTATTTCAATATTATCTCCTGTTAGGGCACCAGCAGAAAACAGCATTGTATTATGCAAAATATTGGCCAATAAAATAGATATAGTAGCAGGTATCAATGGAAGTTTGAAAATACCTGCTGCAATAAATGTAAGAGAACCAAGTCCTGGAATAAACTTGTTTATTAGAATAAAAAATACACCATATTTTTTAAATAGATCCTCTAATTTGTGTATTTTATCAAGATTAAAAAATTTAATTATAAACCTATTGTTTAGTACAATGTCTGATTTTATATAGCTTAGGTAATAAAGAAACATACTGCTTAAGAAGGAACCAGATATAGTAGAAAGAAGCATTAAGTATTTGTTAAATCCCATCCTATAGGTCAAATACCCCTGAAAAATAGTTATGGTGTCTCCTGGATATGGAGGAAAGAGTATTTGTAAACAGGAATTTAAAAAGAAGAAAAAATACGTTCCAATTAAGCTTTTATCGACGATTGATTTAACTATAATAAGAACCTGTCTTTCCATTTATCATCTACCCTTTTTCACCTTAGATTTTTTAGGTGGTATCAAACATTTTTTACCATATCCAATTAAATCCTCTCTTCCTGCCTTAATTAAAGCTTTATATACTAAATCATAATTTTTAGGATCCCTAAATTGTAATAGAGCCCTTTGCATTTCCTTTTCTTCTTTAGATTTAGGTACATATACCTTTTCTCCAGTTAGGGGATTCATCTCGGTATAATACATAGCTGTTGATAGACTACCCGGTGTTGGGTAAAAATCCTGTACCTGCTCAGGATTGTATCCCATATCTCTAATATATTCAGCAAGCTCTACTGCACTTTTTAATGTACTTCCTGGATGGCTTGACATAAGATAAGGTACTAAAAACTGGTTTAGTTTAAATTTTTTATTTTTCTCAAAATATTTTTTAACAAATGCATCATATACTTTTCTATTTGGTTTTCCCATAAGGCTTAATACTTCATTACAAATATGTTCAGGTGCAACCTTAAGTTGCCCACTTATATGGTGTTTTATTAGCTCATCAAAAAATGCTTCGTTTTTATCCAGCATAAGATAATCATATCTTATTCCAGAACGTATGAATACCTTTTTTACACCCTTAATTTTTCTGATTTTTCTTAGCATACTTAAATACTCAGAGTGGTCAACCTCTAAATTTTTACAGGGAGTTGGAAAAAGGCACTGCCTATTTTTACATACGCCCTGTTCAATTTGTTTTTTACAGGAGGGTTTTCTAAAGTTAGCAGTAGGTCCTCCTACATCGTGGATATAGCCTTTAAAATTAGGAAGCTTTGTTAATGCTTCTGCCTCTTTTAGTATTGACTCTTCGCTCCTTGGTTGTATTACCCTTCCCTGATGAAAATTTAATGCGCAGAAGGAACATCCACCAAAACATCCCCTATGGGAGGTTATACTAAATTCAACCTCCTTTAATGCAGGAATACCCCCTTGTTGCTTATATATTGGATGGTAGGTTCTATTGTATGGAAGAGAATATACAAAATCCATCTCATCCTTAGAGAGTGGAAGGGAAGGTGGATTTTGGACAACATATTTGTTGTCGTGCCTTTGAACCAATGTTCTTCCCCTTATGGCATCCTGTTCCTCATACTGTATTTTAAAGGCCTTTGCATATTCTTTTTTATTAGTAGATACTGCCTCAAAGCTTGGAAGTTCAATATATTCTTTTAAATGGCTTATATCAGATGTCAAATAACAGGTTCCTCGTATATCTTTAATGTCCTTAATATTTTTGCCAAATTGAATCAGGTTAAGTATTTCCATAAGAGGTTTTTCTCCCATACCATATATAAGTAGGTCGGCACTACTGTCTATTAGTATTGAATTTCTAACCTTATCATCCCAATAGTCGTAGTGGGCAAATCGTCTAAGACTTGCTTCAATTCCACCTATTATTATTGGAACATCCTTATAGGCTTCCCTCAATCTATTACAGTAAACAATTACTGCTCTATCAGGTCTATATCCTGCTTTTCCACCGGGTGAATATGCATCGTCATTTCTTCTTTTTTTATGGGCTGTATAGTGGTTTACCATTGAATCTATGTTTCCTGATGATACAAGAAAAGCAATTTTGGGTTTTCCAAGCCTCATAAAATCATCTTTACTCTTCCAATTTGGTTGAGGTATTATACCAACTGTAAAACCATAGTGTTCTATAAGCCTTGTAATAATAGCGTGGCCAAAGGAAGGATGATCAACGTATGCATCGCCTGAAATATATATGAAATCAAGTTGTTCAATATTTCGTTTTTTCATATCTTCTCTGCTTATGGGTAGAAAATCTGCCATATAATCACCTCTTTTTGTATTGTTTTAGTATTATAACACAAAAATAATAATATAAAAAGAAAATAGGTATTTAAATAAAAATGTGATAAAATGTTAAGAGAAGTTAAAAGGGGTGGTATTTTGAAGAAAATAACGATTATATTGTCTATATTTTTAGTATTTATGTTTGTATATTATATTTATGATGTAGATATTAAGGAAGAAAGCTATAATATAATAGAAAATATAAAGTGGTGTCCCGATAACCAAAAAGTTGCTCTTAAGTATGAAAATGAATATAAAATAGTTGATTTGAATGGGAATCTACAGTATATAGTAGAAGAGAGAGGTATAAGATATAAAAATTATAATTGGATATTGTTGAATGGAAAATGGATTTTTTCAGAATTTAAGGTAGATGAAGTACCTAAAAATTTAAAGCTTACTAAAGACAAGATACAGGGAAAAGTATATGATCCAATATATAATATTTCAGGAAATATTATAATAACTAAAACAATATCAAACTCAATATTATATCTTATTGCAGTAGATAAAAATACAGGTGAGTATAATACTATATTTAATTTAGAAGATGCACAGAAGATAGATGTTAATTATATAGATGAGTATAGTGCTGTAGTAAAGGTTACAGAAAATAATAGGGATAGACTTTATTTAATAAATATTGAAAAGGACTATAATGTTTACAATTTAACAGAATTTAAAAATTTAGAGTTAGCACTAAATACCTTAAATTTAAAAGATAATGCTGTATCTATAATTACAAACTATAAATACAATGATTTATACATAAATTATTTGGATATAAAAAAATTAAAGCTTGTTTATAATGATTTAAACACTAAGGATTATTATTATATTGATTATAAAGGTAGGTTTAAAATAGAACTTTCAGATATATATTCGGTGGTAGTAGATGATAATTATATATATATAGTTTGTAGAACGGGAGATACATTTAAAATATTTCAAGTTGATGTAAAAAATAATGTATATAGCAACATATATAAAAGCAACAATCTAATTGAAGATATTAGATTGGTAAATGGAGAACTATATTTTACAGAGCTTAATGTTGTAAATAATATTAGTGCCTATAAACTTTTCAAATATTCTAATGGACAGCTAAAACAGATATGTGATAATAAAAGATAGAAGTTTAAAACTATGATATTTGGCAAAACCAATATATCATAGTTTTTTATTTTTTAAAATTAAGGAGTTTTTGTAATAATTTATATCGTTTCTTGGAAATAATAAGATAATGAAGGAGGGGATGTAAGTTGAAGAAGGCATTTTTAGCTGTATGGGTAGCATTTATGATGTATTTTGCATATTTTATTACAACAAGCGTTATTAATGCCCAAACCTATTCCTATGGTTCAAGAGGAGATGTAGTTAAAGAAATACAAACCAGACTAAAAAGGTGGGGCTATTATAATGGAGCAATAGACGGAATATATGGATACCAAACCTATACAGCGGTTAAAAACTTTCAAAGAAAAAATGGACTAAATCCTGATGGTGTAGCAGGGCCTAAAACATTAGCAGCACTTGGAATAAATGTTTCGCAAAACAAAACTCAAAGTACATCGGGGGTAGGTTCTCAAAATTTAGACCTTCTTACAAGGGTTATAAATGGTGAGGCAAGAGGAGAGCCCTATATAGGTCAAGTTGCAGTTGGAGGAGTTGTTTTAAATAGAGTTAGGGATCCAAGATTCCCTTCCACAATACCAGGAGTAGTTTATCAGCCCGGTGCCTTTACAGCAGTTGTAGATGGCCAAATAAACGCTGGAGTTGTTGATAGTTCTAAAAAGGCAGCAATTGATGCATTAAATGGATGGGATCCATCAGGTGGAGCTATATACTATTACAACCCCGAAAAGACAACAAATAAGTGGATATTATCAAGACCTGTTATAAAAGTTATTGGAAAGCATATATTTTGTAAATAAAAATACATAAAAAAATTTAAAAATATTTATTGATTTTTTTGATGCTGTTGCATATAATATAAATAAGAAATCCGAGTAAATTAATAGGAATTAAACACGGTGAAGAGGGAAAGTAAATTATATAAAGCTTTACAGAGAGGAACTCCTTGGCTGAGAGAGTTCTAAGCAGAGTATAATTGAAGTGCCCCTTGGAGTGTTAGGCCGAAAATAGAAGTAGGCTGTTACGGGAGCTCCCGTTATAGAGATAGGGTATGTTAGTGCCTGAAGAGGAGATAGGCTTTTTTAGCCTAAGCAGAGTGGAACCGCGGAAGTAAACCTTCTGCCTCTGTATATACAGAGGTAGAAGGTTTTTTAATTTGTAAAAAAATTAATTAAGAGGTGTTATGCATCAAAAATTTTAGTTTTTTAGGAGGGGTTAAGATGATTTATAATAATATCTTTGAAACAATAGGAAGAACACCATTAGTTAAGCTAAACAATATGGTTGATGAAAATAGTGCTGAGGTTTATGTAAAGGTAGAGTTTTTCAACCCAGGTGGTAGCGTAAAGGACAGAATAGCTCTATCTATGATTGAAGAGGCTGAAAAACAAGGTCTAATAAAGAAGGGTGACACGATAATAGAACCTACAAGTGGAAATACAGGTATAGGCCTTGCAATGGTTGCAGCAGCAAAGGGATATAAATTAATTTTAGTTATGCCTGAAACAATGAGTATAGAAAGAAGAAGGATACTAAAGGCATATGGTGCAGATATTATACTAACCGAAGGTTCAAAGGGAATGAAGGGAGCAGTAGAAAAGGCAAATGAGCTTGCTAATGAAAAAGGATACTTTATGCCTATGCAGTTTGAAAACATATATAATCCAATAGCACATATGAAGACAACTGCTTTAGAAATTATAGAGGATATGAAGGGAAAAATTGATATGTTTGTGGCAGGGGTAGGCACAGGAGGAACTATCACTGGAGTTGGAGAGGTTTTAAAGGAAAGGGTAGAAAATGTAAAGATTATAGCAGTAGAGCCAAAGGATTCTCCAGTATTATCTGGAGGTAACCCAGGACCACATAAAATACAAGGTATTGGAGCAGGATTTGTTCCAAAGGTTTTAAAAAGAGAAATTATAGATGAAATAGTTACCGTATCAAATGAGGATGCTATGAAATATGCAAGGGAAATTGCCAAAAAAGAGGGTATATTAGTTGGAATATCATCAGGTGCAGCATTATATGCAGCACTTCTTAAGGCAAGGGAACTTGGAAGAGGCAAAAAAGTAGTTGTTCTTCTTCCTGATACAGGGGAGAGATATCTATCAACAGAACTTTTTAATGAGGAGTGATTATTATGTTTAGAACATTATATAGAGAGGCCAAGAATATAATGGAGAAGGACCCAGCAGCAAAGAATATGCTGGAGGTAATACTTTGCTATCCAGGCCTTTATGCAGTTCTTTTCTATAGATTGTCCCATAAACTTTATAAAAGAAGGATGTTTGTACTTGCAAGAGTCATATCACAAATAGCAAGAAATCTTACAGGCATAGAAATACATCCAGGGGCTAAAATAGGAAAGGGACTTTTTATTGACCACGGTATGGGAGTAGTTATTGGAGAGACAGCAGAGGTTGGAGATAATGTAACCATATACCACGGCGTTACCCTTGGAGGTACAGGAAAGGATAAGGGTAAGAGACATCCAACAATAGGTAACAATGTAGTTATAGGAGCAGGAGCTAAGGTATTAGGCCCAATTACTGTTGGGGATAATGTAAAGATTGGAGCTAATGCAGTTGTTTTAAAGAACGTTCCACCAAATGTTACAGTAGTTGGAATCCCTGCAAGGATAGTAAGAAGTAAAGAAGAAAATATAGTATATTTAGAGGACTATGTTATATAAAAGTCCCCGCAAGGGGACTTCACAGATTGTTGACAAACCTAATTATTAGCTAAAATATGAAAAAGCCCTATGAAAGGATTTCAATAGGCTCTTTCATGAGCTTTAGCAATTCTTAGGTTTTCGACTTTGAAAAAGTCCGTAATTCGGCACAGGACGTGCCGAGCCGAGCGGCCATCAGGACGATGGCATCGCGAGGGTAGGACTTTTTCAAACAAAGAAAAACTTAGAATTGCTTAGCGAAATGAACGAATGCTAAGAAATCCTTCATGGGGCTAATCAATACATAACTTTTTTTCAACAGCCTAAATATAAAAGTCCCCGCAGGGGGACTTTTATATTGTATTCACCACTACATCCACAATTTCTGCTCTACCATCCTTCTCAATTAAACTTATTACTGAATTAATTTGAGTATCAACTATCCTCCTATCATTAGACACAGTAGCAATACCAATCTGAGCAAGCTGCCATTTATCGTTTAAGTCAACCTCTGCACAGGATACATTAAGTGTTGTTCTAATTTTAGTTATTAGGCTTTTTATTATCTGCCTCTTTTCCTTAAGTGAAGTTGGAGAGTAGAGCATTAAAGTTATTGATGCATATCCTATAATCATAATAGTTCTCCTTTATTCAACTAATAGAAAATTAAGTATAGCACTAACGATTGATATTATAATAGATGCAACTATTGCAGAACCAAAATTAGATATATAAAAGCCCTGTGTAACTGATGCGGCAATAGAAAGCATCAATCCGTTTATCACAAATGTAAAAAGCCCAAGAGTCATCAAATTAATAGGCAGTGAGAAAAGTAGAAAAATAGGTCTAATTAGTGCATTTACAAGACCAAGTATTGCTGCAGCAACAATAGCAGCTAAAAAACCTCTAATCTCTACTCCCTTTACAATTGAAGCTGTAATATATATAGATGCAGCATTTAGGATTATTTTAGTTAAAATTCCCTTTTTCATTTCTTCACCTCCAATTTTTTAATTGCATTTTTTATGTATTTTTCAAGATATTCATTTTTATTTAACCTTTTTAATATATCTAAATATTCCTTTTTTCCTGAGTTCCCCATTGCTATAATTAAGTTTCTTTGAAGTATTTTTTTTCCTCTCCATCCAGCAGAGGTAGTTTTAAAGGTTTTGTTAAACTGGCTATTAGATATATTTAAAAAATCATCTTCATTAATATTAATATTCCAATCCTCAGGTAAAAAGTCTTCAATATTTGAAATTTGTGCTTTTTGATTAAAGGGACAAACATCCTGGCAGGTATCGCAACCATAAATTCTAAGTCCTAATTTTGTTTGTTCCTGTTCTGACAAGTCATCCTTCTTTTGAGTGATGTATGATAAACATTTATTTGCATCAATAAAATAATCTTTCTTAATTGCACCAACAGGACAGGCTTTTAGACACTTATCACAGCTACCGCATAGAGAAGACATTGGAGTTGAAGGTTCAATATATATATTGGTTAAAATTTCTCCTAAAAAAACGTAGGAGCCGTATTTTTCAGTTATCAAGGTTGAGTTTTTACCATAGAATCCTATACCACACATATATGCAATTTCTCTATCGTGCATAGGACTTGTATCAACAAAGGAAATAGTTTTAGCGTTGTAATTATTTTGTAAAAAGTCTTCAATAAGTTTTAATTTATTTTTTACTACAATGTGATAATCTTTTCCTAAGGAAGATTTTGAAAAATAGGGCTTAGATTTATTAATTTCTATAGTTTTATAGGGGAGTGGTATAGAAATAAAAGTTTTAGCATCCTCCATACATTCTTTTATGTTAATTCTTTTTTGAACTTCAGTTGTTTGAAATTCACAGTTATAATTTTTATGATAGCTGTAGTTTAATCTTTTTATAAAATCATCTGTATATTCAGCCCTACAAAATCCAATATATTCAACTCCAATAGACTTAGAAAATTCGATTATTTGATTTTTTATAGACAAATTATACACCATCCTTAAAAGTGTTTGTTGAAAAAAATAGCTGTTATGTTAAAATATTTTTAACATAAAATTATTTTTAACATAAAATTATTTTAGGTGATTATTATGGAAAAAACAAGAGTAATTAAGATACTAAAAATTTTAGAGAATTTATATGGACATTTAGGTTGTGCACTAAATTTTACAACTCCCTTTGAACTGCTTGTGGCAACAATGCTATCTGCCCAAACAACAGATGTCACTGTAAATAAGGCAACTGAAGTTCTTTTTAAAAAGTATAATAAACCTCAGGATTTTGCTAATATATCGCAGAGTGAACTTGAGGAATACATAAGAACCTGTGGATTTTATAAAAATAAAGCAAAGAATATAATAGCTGCAAGCAAAATGATAATTGAAATATATAATGGAGAAGTACCTGACTCATTGGAGGAACTCACTAAACTTCCAGGTGTTGGTAGAAAAACTGCAAATGTCGTATTATCCAATGCCTTTGGTAAGGATGCAATTGCAGTGGATACCCACGTCTTTAGGGTTTCAAATAGAATAGGGCTTGCTAAATCAGAGGATGTACTTGAAACCGAAGAACATCTTATGAAAAATATACCAAAGGAAATGTGGTCAAGTGCACATCATCTTCTTATTTGGCACGGTAGAAATATTTGTACTGCAAGAAATCCAAAGTGTATGGATTGCCCTATAAATGAACTTTGCGATTTTTATAATAAAAATTATCAGCTAAGTATAAAGGGGGAAAATTAGGTGAAAAAGGGATTAAGAAATGGACTTATAATATTTTTTTCTTTAACAATTCTTTTTATTGTGTCGTCAGTAATATTTCTGTTAAACAGCACAAGTAAAGCATCAAATAAAATATTTGAAGGAATCTATATAAACAATGAATATGTAGGTGGTATGACTAAGGAGGAGGCAAATAAATTACTCAACGAAAAGTTCAATAGTAAAATACAAAATAGAAAAATTGATATGTTTTATGGTGATAAGAAGTATTCAATAGATTTTAAAAGGTTAAAGGCACATTATGATATTGAAAAAGCTGTTGAAGAGGCCTATTCATATGGTAAAACAGGAAATATTATAGAAAAAACAATACAGAGGTATAATCTAAAAAGAAATCCTTATAACATATCACTAGGTTTTGTTGCAGATACTACAATATTAGAAGGAGAAGTTAAAAAAATCGCAAAGGACATAAATAAAGAACCAATAGATGCAAAAATTAGTAGAATTTCAGGTAAATTTATTATAACTCCTGAAAAATCAGGAATTGCTGTAGACGAGCCCAAGCTAATAGAATTTATAAAAAATGAAATAAAGCCAGAGGGTGAAATAGAAAAAATAGAAGTTCCAACAAAAGTAGTTGAAGCCAAAATAAAGGCAGAGGCATTGTCTAATATAACAACAAAGATTTCATCCTTTACAACATCCTTTAAGCCTTCAGACGTAAATAGAACAGGAAATATAAAAATAGCTGCAAAGTATTTAACAGGAACTGTTATTATGCCAGGGGATGTATTTTCAATGATAAAGGTATTAGGCCCAAGAAACGAAAACCAAGGATACAAGGAGGCACCAGTTATTATAAATGGAAAATTAGAACCAGGACTTGCAGGTGGAATATGCCAAGTTTCAACAACTATGTATAATGCGGCACTGCTTGGAAATTTTGAAATAGTAAAGAGAAGGCCCCACGGACTTGCTGTTGCCTATGTGGCACCAGGTAGAGATGCTACCATAGCAGGAGATTCTATAGATTTTCAATTTAAGAATAATTACAACAACCCTATATACATAGAGGCAGTTGTTGAAACTTCAACAATAACAATTAATATATATGGTGCTAATGAAAGAATAGGCCAATCTGTAGAGATAGTGTCTGAAGTTTATGAAAGAACAGAACCTAAGGTTGAGTATATAAATGATCCAAACCTACCAGAGGGGCAAAAGGTAGTTGAAATTAAACCTATCGCTGGTATGAAGGTGAGAACCTATAGAAAGATATATCAAAATGGAAAGTTAATAAAGACCGAAAAGCTTGGTGACGATACCTATAAAGTATTAAACGGTAAAATTAGGGTTGGAACTAAAAAGGTAATACGGAATACACAAACACAAAATGATACAGTAAATGAACAGACAGTAAATTCAGAGGGAGCAGACAATTCTAACTAAAAAAATCCATTTTGGTGCACTGCATCAAAATGGATTTAATTTGAAATATTATAAGTAAAATATTTCATTTAATGTAAATTTGTATAGGAGGGTTACAATGGGTTATAGGGCAAAAATAAATGATATTATACAAAATGTTGGAGAGGTTATTGTGGGTAAGGAGGAGGTTGTTGAAAAGGTTTTAATATGCCTACTATCTGAAGGAAATGCTCTATTGGAGGATGTTCCAGGGGTAGGTAAAACTATGCTGATAAAGGCGTTAGCTAAGTCATTAGGATGCGATTTTAGTAGAATACAGTTTACACCGGACCTTCTTCCATCGGATATTACTGGAGTTAACATACTAAATCCTAAAACAGGAGAGTTTGAATTTAAATTTGGGCCTATAATGAGTAACATAATATTGGCGGATGAAATAAATAGAACGTCTCCTAAAACCCAATCGAGCCTACTTGAGGCAATGGAGGAGAAGCAGGTTACAGTTGATAATAAAACCTATAAACTACAGGAACCATTTATAGTTCTTGCAACTCAAAATCCAATAGAATATGAAGGTACCTTTCCACTTTTAGAGGCACAGCTTGACAGATTTATGATGAAGATTAGTATTGGTTATCCTAATGAAGATGAAGAAATAATGATATTAAGAAGATTTAAAAATAAAAATCCTCTATTTGAATTAAAAGAAGTTGTTAAAAGGGAAGAAATTTTGAAAATGCAGAGGGAAGTTAAAGAGGTTTATATAGACGATAAAATTGAAAGATACATAGTATCTTTAGTATCAAGGACAAGAAATAGGGAAGAAATAATTATAGGGGCAAGTCCAAGAGCATCTATTCATTTATTGAAGGCATCACAAGCAAAGGCATACATAAATGATAGAGATTATGTTACACCAGATGATGTAAAACAAGTTTTTATAGAGGTCATATCCCACAGGATAGCGATAAAACCAGAAATTAAACTGAGAGGTTATTCAGAGGTAAAAATACTTGAAGAAATACTAAGTGAAGTGAAAGTACCTGGAGCAAAGCTATATGTTTAAAATAAATAAATCCTCAATAGTAATTTTAGTTATTTCTGTCTGGTTAGTCGCTACCATAGGGAGTGAAGTTTTTTATAGAATATTTTATTTAATATTTTTTAGTTTGTTTTTTTCAATAATTTGGTGTATTTTAAGCAAGAGGAATATTACTACAAATCAAGAGGTGGATAGAATCTACTGTACTACAGATGAAGAAATCAATTTACAGACAGTTGTAGAAAACAAATCTGTTTTACCAATACCCTTTGTTGAGGTTGATAAAATATTTATTTTAGAAAATGATTTTAAAAAAGAATATTTTTCCTTGATGCCTTTTGAAAAGGTTATTATGGACAATAAAATAAATTTTAAATACAGAGGTATATATAGCTTAGGCCCTATAGAGATTAAGTTATGGGATGTATTTGGAATAATCTGTTTTGAAAAAAGCGTTGATATAGGGAAAAGTATATATGTTTACCCTAAAATTCATTATATTGATAATTTAAACCTACCCAATTTTAGACCACTTGGAACCCATAAGGCTAAAAGTTCAACTAATGAGGATTACACAAGTATAAGGAATATAAGAGGATATGTTGTAGGAGATAATTTAAAAAGAGTACATTGGAAACTATCCGCAAAGCGTGGAGAACTTCAGATAAAGGAATACGATATATCAGGAACAAATTCTGTAAATATTATACTTGATATGACAGAGGTTTATAAAAGTTTTGATTTAGAGGAAACTGCAGCGGAGGTATGTATTTCTATTGTAGAGTATCTATTAAGGAATAGGGTAGAGACAACACTTTATGTAGTTTCTAACAAACTTTATTCTTCAGATGGAAAAAATATAAATGATTTCAAAAAGTTAAGTAATTTAATTGCAACTGTTAGAGCAGAGGGTAGTATAGATGTTATTGATGTAGTAAAAGACAGAATAAAATTAAACAAACACAGCACAATTTTATATATAACTGGTAGTATTTCAAGTGAAAAGCTGAATAGATTAAATAAAATAAAGGAATATATAAATAATTTCTATATAGTAAGCTGTGATGATACAGAGGAAAAACATAGCGATATAGTTTATATAGTAAATTCTATTGATATAAAGGGGGGATTTATGTATGAAAAATAAACCCCTTGAGTTTATATGGTACAATTTTATACAATCAATTCTTTTTATAATAATAATATTGAACCTTCAAGATTTATTTAAGGTGAAGATTTTTTCTAATTTATTGATTTTTATATATGTTTTTATTCTTGTCTGTCTGTTTATCTCAATTAGATATAGGATATTTAATTTAGCTATAATATTACTTTTTATACATCCTGCAATTAAAAATGGAGTTATTGAATTATATAAGGGTTTTGTTCCTTTTGTTCAAAGTTTGATAGAAAATGGTGGGCTTATAGAAACTTATAATGGATATTTTATAGGCCTTGTAACAATATTATTTATTCCAAGCTATATAGTCGTTTACTATCTTATAAAAAACAAAAAAAGTTCAATATTTTTATTTGTTGTAGGATTATTTGTCTTTTATGGCTTATATTATTATGATTTAGTTAATATCAACAGGGCAGTTATATATTTTACAGCTCTTTTAATGCTATATGGATATAATAATTTCAGTAAAAATACCAAAACAATAGACAATAATTTTAAATTTCAAAGAGGTTATTTTGTTAGGTGGTTAACGCTTATAATTATATTTATTATGGCAACAAACCTGTTTATCAAATTGCTTCCCTTTAAAAATGAACCCTACATATATATAGATGAATTGGATTTTGAATCGGGTTCAATAGTAAATAGAGTTTTAAATTTTGAACAGAAGAGTTTTTCTCTATCAATGACAGGTTATCAAAGGGATGATAAAAAATTAGGAGGACCTATAGAGGATGATAATTCAAAGGCCTTTATTGTAAAGTCACAATCCACCTTAGGAGAAGTTCACTTAAGAGGTACAGTAAAGACAACCTATAATGGAAGTATGTGGACTAAAATAGATAATAATAAATTAGAGATAAAAAATGCAGTTCCTGATGTTAATGGTTTAAAGGAAGTAAATATATTTGAAGGAGATAAGCTAAAAAACATAAATCTTGAAATAATCCCCAAATATATAAACACAAAGACAATATTTACTCCACTTTATCTACAAAGCATTAATATAAGCTCCAATAGACAGCTTTCTATTGATGGAGAATGGGAAGTTTTAGCAGATAAAAATTTGTTTTCAAAGGATACCTATAATTTAATTTCTATTTATTATGATTATAATAATATAGAATATTTATTGAAGAATAGTTTGAATAAAAAATATGATATAAGACAGTTTTCTATCTACTTAAATGTTCCAAATTCAGTTCCTCAAAGAGTGTATAGCTTAACTGAAGAAATCGTTAGACAACATAAAGATAAAAGTAATCTT
The DNA here is from genome assembly GCF_000472625.1 of Caloramator sp. ALD01. Lineage (NCBI taxonomy): Bacteria > Bacillati > Bacillota > Clostridia > Eubacteriales > Clostridiaceae > Caloramator > Caloramator sp. ALD01. The sequence continues at coordinate 74,810 of NZ_AXAA01000008.1, read as the reverse complement.
GTAAAGGCAGCATTAATAGAAAGATATTTAAAATCTAATTTTCAGTATGATAAAAATGTTAGTGTTGTACCCGATGATAGAGATTTTGTGGACTACTTTTTATTTGATGAAAAAAGGGGATACTGTACCTACTATGCAAGTGCTATGGCAGTAATGTGTAGAATTGCAAATATACCTACAAGATACGTAGAGGGCTTTACAGTCAATGTAACTAAGGGAGAAAATATTGTCTATAACAAAAATGCACACGCCTGGGTTGAGGTTTATACAGAGGAATTGGGTTGGGTTACCTTTGATGCAACTCCAGGACACGTGAGTATTTCAGATTTTCTACCACAATCTCTCTTTTTAGAGGAAGATAAGAATGGTAAAGAAAAAGAGGATAAAGAAATTAAACCTATAGAGCAAAAGGATAAATCAAAAGAGAAGGAAGATGTTAAAGATAAAGAACAATGGGATAAGAAAGAAGCAGCAAAAGAGAAAATAAATAATCCAATTTATGTATATGTTATAGCTATTTTAATTTTACTGTATTTATGTATCTATTTATTTGTATTCTTTAAAATAGATAGGCTAAGTAAAATATTAAATACTATTGTATTTTATGGTAAGCTAAATGGCATAAAATATTCAAGGGATATGACATTGAGGGAATATATCGAAAAAATAGAAGGACAGCTTCAAATTGATTTAAACAAGATAAAGGATATTCTTGATGCCTATTACTATGGAGGTAGGAAACTGAGTGAACACGATTTTAATCTTTTAAAGAGGAAACAAAAGCTAATTTCAAAAAAGATAAGGGAAAGGGGTAAAATTAAATATTATTTCAGAAAAACCATATACATTTTATCACAACCATTTTACTATATATTTGCATATATTAGAAAAAATGTAATATAATAATTTTAGAATTATATAACTTAAAGGCGGGTGTGGCGAAACTGGCAGACGCACTGGATTCAGGTTCCAGCGTTTAATAACGTGCAGGTTCGAGTCCTGTCACCCGCACCAAAAAAGTATTTATGCTATGAAAAGAAAACTTTTCATAGTATTTTTTATGTATAAATTTTTGTTTTAGTTTTTTGAAAAAAGATTAGCCCCATGAAAGATTTTAAGGCATTCATTCATTTCGCTAATCAAATCTAAGCTTTTCTTTGTTTGAAAAAGTCCTACCCTCGCGATGCCATCGTCCTGATGGCCGCTCGGCTCGGCACGTCCTGTGCCGAATTACGGACTTTTTTCAAAGTCGAAAAGCTAAGATTTGCTAAAGCTTATGAAAGAGCCTACTAAAATCTTTTCATGGGGCTTTTTTAAAACGGGAAATACAAATATGCTTATAAAGAATTTGAAATAAAAATAAATTTTTGTTTCAATACACTAAAAAATAATTTTTTGGTATAATAAAAATGCATATTTAACTACAAAAACATAGGAGGACTATATGAGATTAAGAAAGAAGCCGTGGGCAAGACCTGAACTTGAGGCCTGCAGATTTGTAGTAACAAATCCATATCAATATAAAGGTAAATGGAAGGAATTTTTTAAAAATGATAATGAAATATATTTAGAGTTAGGTTGTGGGCGTGGAAAATTCATCGCAGAAAATGCAGTAAAGACAAAGGACAAAAATTTTGTTGGGATAGACATAAAGGATGAGGTGCTTGTATATGCCAAAAGAAAAGTAGAGGAAGTTTTTAATGAGAATAATAAAGAAATAGATAATGTTGCACTGATTCCAATGGAAATTGCCTTTATTGAAAACGTGTTTGATAAAGATGAGGTTTCAAGGATATATTTAAATTTTTCAACACCTTGGCCTAAAAAAAGACATAATAAAAGAAGATTAACCTATGTAACCTTTCTTGAAAGGTATAAAAAGTTTTTAAAGAAGGGGAGCGAGATATGGTTTAAGACGGATCAAGAGGGCTTTTTTAATGATTCAATTGAATACTTTAAAGAGGTAGGATTTGATATTGAATATTTAACCTATGATTTACATAATAGCGATTTTAAAGAAAACATTATGACAGAATACGAAACCAAATTTTCGAAAATGGGAATGAAAATAATGTTTTTAATTGCAAGATTGAAGTAGGAGGATTACTATGTCAATTACAATAAAGAAGTTTATTGAGGACTTAAATTTAGAGGTATTAGTTGAGGGAAATGAGGATAGAGAGATAAACTGCAATGATATAATAAGACCAGGGCTACAGTTTGTTGGGTATTATGATTATTTCGTAAATACAAGAATACAAATAGTAGGAAATGCTGAATGGCATTATCTAAATAATCTTGAACCTTCTGTGAGGAGAGAGAGGTTAGAAAAATATTTTCAATATGATTTACCCTGTGTAATATTTGCAAGAAATCTACAACCACATAGGGAGTTTATGGAACTTGCAAAGGAAAAGAAAATATGGGTTTTAAGAAGTACAAGATTAACAACAAGGCTTGTTAATAAGGTAATAAACTATTTAGATAGAGCACTTGCTAAAACAACTACAATGCATGGAGTTTTAGTGGATGTTTATGGAATAGGAATTTTGATTACAGGAGAAAGTGGCATAGGAAAAAGTGAGGCAGCACTTGAACTAATTAAAAGGGGACATATGCTTATAAGTGACGATGCTGTTGAAATTAAATTAGTAGATGGGGTTTTATATGGTAAAAGTCCCTACATAACTTCAGGTATGCTTGAGGTTAGAGGGCTTGGAATAATAAACATACAGTCTTTATATGGTTTAAGTTCGGTATTAGAAGAAAAGACTGTTGACTTAGTAATCCACTTAGAGAAGTGGAGAGATGAGGACGATTTTGATAGAATTGGTACTCCAGAATATATAAATATTTTAAATATACCAGTAAGAAGGCTCAGAATGCCTGTAAAACCAGGAAGAAATTTAGCAGTAATAATAGAGGCAGCAGCAGCTAATTTTAGATATGGAAGAATGATGCTGGAGGCACCTATTGACACTATAAATAGAAGAATAGATGATGTTATGAAGGGTAAGATAGAATAGTAAAATTGAGCAAGCTATTGAAAAAGTTATATGTTGATTAGCCCCATGAAGGATTTCTTAGGCATCGGCTCATTTCGCTAAAGCTTATGAAAGAGCCTATTGAAATCCTTTCATGGGGCTTTTGCATACTTTAGCTAATAAGTAGGTTTGTCAACAATCTGATGAGGGTAATATATTCATTTTTATATTTTATTAATTTTAGAAGGAGTTTTTATTGAATTATAGAATATATTAAATAAAACCATTTAGCTTTAAGGGGGACGGCTAAATTGAAGAGGCTATTTGAAAGTCTACTTGCAGGCATTATTTTATTTAGTATATTAATTACCTTTTTTAGGTATGGACATAAGGTTGTAGAGAGAAAAAGTACATATATAGACTTAAAGGAAAATTGGCAGGTCACATTTGACGGTATAAATTATATTATTCAGGATATACACATAAGAAGTGTTTTAGGGGAAAAGGAGAAACAAGATAAAATTGTTAAGTTTAGCAGGAGTTTTTATTTAACAGATAGCCTAAAAAATGAAAATTTAGCGTTATCAATAGGAGGCATACCATTAGGACATAAGGTTTATATTAATGGCCATTTAATAGGAGAGTCTCCCTTTGATGATTTTATTTATAACGATTGGAATGCACGATATACCTATTTTATACCAATGGAGTTTATTAATTTAAACGGAGAAAATAAGATAGATATCTATATGAAATCTTCCTATGAATATGGATCGAGCCAAGAAATTTTTATAGGAAAAGCAAATGACTTAATAAAGAAGGATAAATTTATGAACAGCTACTTTATGTCCATATATTTTTCATTGGCCCTAATAAATTTTATAGTCGCTGCATATTTTGTAAATATGTATAGGTTAAATAAGTTTAATAAAAAATATTTATATTTCTCTTTAACTTTAATTTGTACTGCTATATATTATTCAAATTATTTTATATCAAGTAGTATATTTGGATATTTAGGATTTCAAAAAATAATATTTTCAGCTCTCTATATATCGGTTCTATCGTTTGTTTTCTTTTTAAGAAAGAATTATGGTATAGAGCAAAATGAATTTATTAAATATTTAAGCATTATATACTTATTTTTAATAATTGTAATGATAATATTCTGTAATGATATTTATAAACTAACAATTTATAGAAAAAAGCTTGAATTTATTGTTTTACTTGCAATAGGTTATATAATTTACATTTCTATTTATGCATATAGAAAATACATAAGAAATAAATTTATATATTTAACTGTATATTCAATTTCTATATTGATGATAGTACACGATATACTTATTGATTTATCAATAATAAAAAAATACAATGCTTTTCATTACAATAGTTATGCTATTATGCTAATACTGTTTTATATGGCCTATGAACTTTCATCAGAACAAAATAATATTTATATAAATTCTATAAAGGACCCTCTTACTGGATTGTATAATAGGCGTTTCTTAGACAGCTATATATCTAATGCCTATAACAAAAAAGGCTTTTATACTCTTTTTATAATTGACTTAGATAATTTTAAAAAGATAAATGATAAATATGGGCATATTGTTGGGGACATAGTATTAAAAAATGCAGCAAACATTATAAACAATAGACTTCCTGAAAATTGCATTGCAGCAAGATATGGAGGAGAAGAGTTTATAGTATTTTGTGAAAAATCAAAAGCCTTTTCTATAAATTTAGCAGAAAACATAAGGCGTGAGATAGAAAGATATAATTGGACAAAGGAAATTGGAGATAGGGATATTAAGGTTACTGTGAGTATAGGTGCAGTTGAGTTTGACTTTAAAGATGAATTTGTAAATGTTCTTAATCTTGCAGATTCTGCTTTGTATAGGGCAAAAAGTAACGGAAAAAATAGAGTAGAGTGGATAAATTAGGGGCTATTTTTGCCCCTAATTCATATCCTTGTCTTTAAAAGGTTTCTTACCTTTTTAACTCCTTCAATATCCTCTATTATCTCTACTGCCATTTCCATTTCATTTCTTCCATTTACAAATCCAGAGAGTCTAACATATCCATCTTCTACAGAAATATTTAGGTCGTTATTGCTTATGCCGTGATTTCTAAGTTGTTCCACAATCTTATTTGTTAATGTTATATCATCAATTTTGCCCTCATCCTTAACCTTCATATTTGAAACTACATCTTTAACACCAAAGGCTTCCTTTGCAGTTTCCATAGCCTTTCTTTTTACCTTTGCAGTATCAACTGTTCCCATAAGTATAGCTGTTCCGCCTTCTACTTTTACGCCAACTGAATTAAGATCTGGATTATCCCTTAGTTTATTAATTACCTCAAATTCAGCTTCTTTGTCTGTAAATGTTCCGTCGGTAGATATGGTAAGTGAGTTTTCAAGCTTTTTAATACCGTCTATTCTTCTCACAAGCTCTTCGATTTTAGTCTTTTCTGATAGAGTATCTACAATACCAGATATAGTGACGTGACCATCAACACATCTTACCTTTATATCGTAGGATAGTTCCTGCAGCTCATCCTCTAATAGATTTCGTATTCTTTCAACTATTTCTTCATCATTGTACATATTATCACCCCTTTATAATATTTTTAGCATTCATAAAATTTTAATTCGTGCTTCTTTTTATGGTATTTTTATGAAAATATTTGGAAAAATAAATAGAGAGGTGATGTTATGATTGAGCAGGTTTTGGTGGAGGATTTTAATAAAAATTTAACCTTAATATCTAATTTTGTTGCACAAAACAGTAATTTTATAAAAAAGGAGATTCTTATAAATGGTAAAATAAATGCCTATGTTCTTTTTATAGATGGTCTTGCTGATAAAAACTATATTGAAGAAGCAATAATAAAACCCTTTTTATACAAAGTAGATATAGATATAACAAAAGAAGAAGATTTGTATGAAGCATCTAAAAAATATCTATTTATAAGTAGCTTTAGGTTAAACAATAATGCAAAGGATATTGGCACTGAAATACTCAGTGGAAAAACAGCTGTTATTGTAGATGGAATAAAAAGTGCAATGATTATAGATACAATAAACCCAAAATACAGGGATATACAAGAATCTACATCGGAAAAATCTATTTTAGGTTCAAGGGAAAGTTTTACAGAAAACATTGATTTAAATATAACATTAATTCAGAGAAAAATAAAAAGCCCAAATCTTAAGATAGAAAGGTTTGTTGTGGGTGAAAAGACAAGGACAGAATGTGCCCTTGTGTATTTAGAGGATGTAATAGATAAGGAGCTTTTAAATACAATAAAATCAAGAGTTTTAACACTAAAGGCACCGTCAATGCTTACAACAGGTGTATTTGAACAGTTTATAGAAAGAAGACCCTTCAATCTCTTCCCACAGGCAAAAAATACAGAGAGACCAGATAAGGTTGTATTTGACCTTTTAGAGGGTAAGGCAGCTATATTTGTGGCAGAATCACCTTCAGCTTTAATTGTACCTGCGTCTTTTATAGAGTTTTTTCAAGGTTTTGAGGATTATTCAGAGAGGCTTATAATAGCTAATTTTTCAAGAATAACAAGGTTTATAGCTGTAATTACTGTTTTAATTTTAGGACCTATATATTTAACCCTTCTTTTGTATAATGCAGAGCTTTTTCCTTATCAACTTATGATGGTAATAATAGATTCAAGAAAGGGAATACCACTTCCACCTTTTTTAGAGATACTTGCTATGGAGCTTTGTATTGAAATATTAAGAGAAGGAGGAGTTAGGCTTCCAAACCCAGTTGGAACAACTCTTGCAATTGTTGGTGGTATTGTTATAGGTGATGCAGCAACAAAGGCAAATATTGTTAGCCACGCAACACTATTTGTAGTTGCCATAACAGTAGTTTCAACATTTTTAATTCCAAATTACCAAATGGCGTTAAGCATTAGATTTTTAAGGTTTCCTATGCTTGTACTTGCTCAGATGTTCGGTTTTTATGGAATACTTGTTGGGTTTTATATACTACTTGTAGCACTTGTTAAGCTTGATTCCTTTGGAATTCCATATTTTTCACCTATGGCACCATCAAGGTTCAAGGACTTTGGAGATGTATTTGTGAGGGATAATATAAGAAAAATATTTAATGAGCCTGTTAGTTTAAAACCTAGTTTATCTAGGAGGAATAAAGATGAATAAAAATAATACAATAACAAGAAATCAGTATTTTTTTGTTATTCAAAGTGCAATGATAGGAATAGGTGTAATTAGTTTGGCCGCTGGTGTTACAAAAAAAGCACAGCAATCGGGATGGATTGCCATAATAATTGCAGGTATATATCCTATACTCTGCGTTGTTTTAAGCTATGAAATATATAAAAACTTAAATTTTGTAGAATATACTCAAGCAAGTGAAGAGCTATTTGGAAAATTTTTAACCAAAATATTTACGCTTTTATTTTCAATAAACTTTTTATTTCTTGAAGGGGCAGTAATATCAGGGCTTGCAAATGAGCTTACATTTTCAACAGTTAAATTTTTATCTCCTTATGTTTTAATATTTTTGACTACACTTTTAATCTACTATAATTCTGTTGATGGACTTAAAATAATTGCAAGATTGAGTGAGCTGGTATTTTATTTAACCATTTTTATATTTCTAATTCCTATATATTTTATAAATAAGGGTGATGTTACAAATATACTTCCTTTAGTTAATAATTATAGTTCATTAATAACTGCAGTCCCTACGACATTTTTTGCATATTCAGGTGTAGAATTATCTATTGCTATTATTCCTCTAATAACTAATAAAATGGGAGCAAAGGGTGCAGGAATTGCAGCCTGTATTTTTACAACTGTACTGTATACATTTATAACATTTGTAACCATACTTTATATGGGTTGGAGGCTCACATCACAGCTTCAGTATCCTTTTTTATATCTTGTTGCAACAACCGAAATTGCAGTTATTTCAAATTTTGAACCACTCTTTATATTTATATGGGGAAATAAAATATTTCAAACGGCTGCCTGTATGCACTTTGGAGCAACATACTTTTTTTCAGAAGCGACAAAAATACCCTATAAAAAATCCTGTTTTATATCCTCTTTAATTGTTGCTTTAGTTGCATTATTGATGGTACCAGAGTATAAAAGAAGTAGTTTAACAGATAAAGTAATGCCTTACTTAGTATTATATATATTTATTTGGCTTATAGCTGCATATATTTTGAGCCTATATAAGAAGGTGAAGAGAAATGAAAAGTAGTAGATTGTTTTTATTATTGATATTTAGTTTGCTTTTCACGGGTTGTTATAATAGAGTATCAGTTGAAAAACTCTCTGTTATAGTAGGAATAGGATTTGATGTTGGTAAAGATAATAAGGAGATAGAAAATGTTGCAGAGTATTTAGTCTTTAGAGGACAAAGGGAAATTGATAGAGGAGTTAGCTTAGAGATAGGGAAAACTATAAATGAGGCAAATAGCAATAGGCAACTAAACTTAAAGAAGAATTATTTATTAGGTACAATTAGGGCCTATGTTATTGGTGAAGAGAGGGCAAAGCTTGGAATTAAAGATATAATAGATACTTGTGTTAGAGATCAAGAGAGAAATTTAAATACAATAATGGTAGTTTCAAAGGGAAATAGTAAGGATATATTTGAACAGATACCAAAGGAAGAAAGTACAATGGCAGACGAAGTGAAGGAACTTATTGAGGCATCATATAGTGCAAATTTTTTCACAAATAACGCTGGAGTTAAAGATATTGTTAATATGTATTATCAAGAGGGAAGAAATATAGTAATGCCTGCTATAGAGAAAAAGGATTCAACTATAAAGATAGCAGGATTAGCAGTCTTTGATAGGGATAAACTTAAAAAGCTAATCCCTATAGAAGAGGCCATTTATGTAAATATGCTAAGAAATAATGATGTTAAGGGAAACATAGCATTAGTAATGGATGGCTATGAAAAGGCAGTAGATGTTGAATGTATTACAAAAAGGAAGGTATGTGTTGATAGGGAAGATGGAAAATTGAAATATATAATTAAATTAAATGTTCAAGGAGAAATCAAACTAAATACATACAATTTTGAAGAAGAAAATGATGAACAAAAAATCATAGATGATGTTAAAACACAATTAGTAGATAATCTAAACGAAAATTTAAATAAAATAGTTGAAAGGGCAAAAAATGACTATGAAATAGACGTTTTCGATATCCAAAGATATGCAGTAGCAAAATATGGTCGTGAAAATGAAGAGAGAATAAGGGAGTCCTTTAAGGATAGTGAAATTGAGGTTGTGGTGGATGCAAAGATTAGATCAACAGGAAGATACAAGTAAAAAGCGGCATAATTAGAACTTAGTTTAAAAATAAACATACAGAATAGTTTGATTTTTAAAAGCCCCATGAAGGGATTTTGTTTGGCATTTTCATGAGCTTTAGCAAATCTTAGCTTTTCGACTTTGAAAAGTCCGTAATTCGGCACAGGACGTGCCGAGCCGAGCGGCCATCAGGACGATGGCATCGCGAGGGTAGGACTTTTTCAAACAAAGAAAAGCTTAGATTTGATTAGCGAAATGAACGAATGCCATAAAATCCTTCATGGGGTCAATCAATAATTTATAGGTTCTTTAATGTTATTTAAGGAAAGCACCTAAAACCTTTCTACAGTCAGTGATTACCTCACATATACAGTGGATGTCTACAAACTTAACTGGGCAACCACATCCTGCGATTTCACAAGCTAATATATTATCACAAACGGTTAAAACTCTTACACATTCAGCTCTTCCACTCTTTAATACGATTATACAAGTCTGTCCCCTTAACATCTCAAGTATATTTTTAATAGAGCAGCAAGGATTGTAATTGAAATCACAGCAGTTGTTCATACTGTTCACCACCTTTCTTTTAGCTATGTTCTATAAATAATTTTTACTTTACTACTTTTTCCTACTACATATTATTCGTACATTGTGTTTTTGACACAAATTTCGACATTTTTTTGTGAACAAATAGTTAAAAAATTATACTCACCATTACAAATATTATTAAAATTGATATAATAAAATTAAAATGGTGGGGGTGATATAAAATGAGATATGGTTTATGTTTAACAGGTGGAGGGGCAAAGGGTGCCTATGAAGCTGGGATATTAAAGTTTTTTAAAGAGAAGGGTATAGCATTTTCTGTAATAACAGGAACCTCAATAGGTGCGGTTAATGGGTATTTTATGTTAAGAAATTCCTATGACGATATGTATAATTTTTGGTTGAATATGCAGCTAAATAAATATTTTGATTCGCTAAATATGGTTGTTGAAAACAGGCTGGTTATAGAAGAGCTAAGAAGACTTGATGGTATAGATAGAAATATAGACTCATTTTATGTAAATTATGTTGAAGTAAAAGGTTGTAATATAAATGAAGTTATTGTGGATATCAAAAATATGCCCAAAGAAGAAGCCCTCTTAGCTGTAAAGGCAAGTTCTCTTTTACCATACAACTACAATGGTGATCCTAATAGTGTTAGTGCAAAGATTCTTTTTGAGCAGTTTAAAAGTGACCTTCAGGAGGGCAAATATGATGGGTATAAACTTGATGGGGGAATACTTAATAACTGCCTAATTCAGCCATTTATTACAGATAGAGTAGATAAGATTTATATAATAGCACTATCAAATGATTTCCAAGTTCCAGAATATATTTATGAGTACTATAAGAAGGATGATATAGTTGTTTTAGAGCCTAATTTTGAAGTAAGACCAGAGGATACTGTAAACTTTACAAATGAGTTCTGTACAAGGTTATTTAATTTAGGATATCAATATGTAAAGGGGCTAATTTAGCCCATTGCAGGTTTTTGAAAAAGTTATATATTGATTAGCCCCATGAAGGATTTCTTGGGCATCGATTCATTTCGCTAAGCAATTCTAAGCTTTTCTTTGTTTGAAAAAGTCGAAAAGCTAAGAATTGCTAAAGCTTATGAAAGAGCCTTTTGAAATCCTTTCATGGGGCTTTTTCAAAATTCAGCTAACAAGTAGGTTTGACAACAATCAGATGGGCTAATTTAGCCCCTTTTGTCTTTTTACTTTTTCTTTAAAAGTATTAATCTTTTCCTCTAATTTTGGTGGAGGGTTTTCTTTTTTATCCTCAATTTTTTCTTGTAGATTTTCTTTAGATTTTGGAACACTTTCATCCTTTTGATTTATTTTATTCTTTATATTTTCCTTAATTCTATTTTTAATTTCTTCCCTTACTTTATTTTCCTTATTATTCTCCTTTAAATCCTCTTTATTATCAATTTTATTCTTCTCATCCTTTGGATTTTGATTTTCTATCTGCTTATCCTTTTCCTTCAATTTTTCTTTAATTAACTCACGTTTATTTGCCCTATCTTGAATTTTTTGCAGTTTAGCATATACCTTTTCAAAATTTAACTTTTGATTTTTCATTTCAGATGTAAACTTGTTTAATTTAACATCACCTTTATCTATCTCTATATTAATCTTTTTAGTTTTGTTGTTATAGTATTCATCGGTTATATACTTTTTTTCCTTTGCCTTTTTAACAATTAATATAAGTCCATCATTAATGTTTTTGTTTTTTAACTTAATAGAGCTAAGGACATCTTCGGCGTCTTTGTTAAGAGGGACAACCTTTATAATCCTATTAAATCTATTTACATCTATCCTAAATTGAGGATTTATGGTAACAGTCATAGATGCATAAACTTGATTATATATTGTAACAAAGGAACCAAGGAATATACATAAAAGTAAAGAAGCAGCTATTAAAAATGGCCTAAAATTTGTGTATTTATATGTGTATTCTTGGCCTATTTGGAGACTTTCATTCGACTTAAATTTTAAAAACTCTCCGGTTTGTGTAAATAGAACAGCTTCTCTGCCATTGACTTCAACTATTATTCCCTTTTTAACCATTTTTATCACCTACCTTTATATTGAGGTATGATTTAATATACATTAAGTCGCTATCTGATAAAATTAATATAAGTGCTATTAAATACCTTCTCCATTTCTCAATGAATTTTTCGCTTTTTGAAGTTAATAAACAAATCTGCTTTATGGGTAGTTGCTTTGTTTTATTTAACCTTTCAAGTATCTGTTGTTCTCTTGACACCAAAAAGGCAACATTTATAAGTTCTTCTCTTGTATCCTTATGTTTTGGCGAACTTATAACTAAGTCAGAAAAGCTTATACCATATTCCTTAAGTTTATGGTTAAATAAGGCTATTTCCTGTGCCCTTATTTTGTTCTCCTCTTCTATTTCATACTTTTCGATTGAACTTTTTAGTTCAAAGGTAATAAGTTCTTCATCTCCAAGATAAATGTTTACGTTTTTAGTACTTTTTCTAAAATAATCTATGAGTGAATTTTTTATTATCATCCTTGAGTAGGAGAAGAAATTGCCCTTTTTTTTATCATATGTTTCAATTGCTTTATTAAATGCAATTAGTGCAATACTTAGTTCATCATCATTTTGCCAAGAGAGTCTTCTTTTACATATACTTGATGCAATTTTATATACAAAGTCTCTATTTTCCTCGATAAATTTCTCTCTGTCATCTATCATCTTCTTCCCCCTTTCATATGTTAATACGAAAAATTAATTGATTTTTATAGGGTAAAAAAATTTTTTATTTGCCCCCTAAAAAAATAAAAAAGGACGTATTAATAGTTGAAAACAAAATTAGGGAGGGATATAAAAATGAAAAAGTATTTAGCATTATCAACAGCACTATTACTTATGTTTAATGTTACAATAGCAAAGGCAGATGTTCAAGGGACAGATGCTGGAATAACGCCAGATAGTATCCTTTATCCAGTAGATAAACTTATTGATGAAGTAAAAATTTCACTCACATTTGATGAGGAAAAAAAGGCAGAGGTTACAGCAGACGTTGCAGAGGAGAGGCTTGCAGAGGCACAGGTTATGGCAGAGGAGGGTAAAGAGGAACTTGTAAAGCCTGCTGTAGAGGAATTTCAGCAAAAGATGGAAAGTACACAGGAAATAGTAGAAAAGATAGTATCTGAAGAACAAAAGGATGATGTAGTAAGTGATTCGGTTGTAAATAAAGTAAATGAACTAAAAAACAGAATAGAAATAAGATATAAGAATTCAATAGAGGTTTTAACAAAAATACAAGAAAAGGTATCAGAAAATGCAAAACCAACAATTCAAAATGTAATTGAACTACAAACACAAAAGAAGGAGACAGTGTTAAGTTTAATAAATAAAAAGCAGGAAATGTTTAATGTAAGAAAGCAGGTTGTAGAAGCAAGAAAGGCATTAGAAAAGGCAAAGGAAACAAACAATGAAGAGGAAATCAAAAAGGCAGAAGAGGCATTAAAGGAGGCACAAACATCACTTGAGGCTAAAAAGCAGGAAATGAAACAGATAAGAGAACAGGCAAGGGAAGTTGTAAAGACAAGAAATGAGTTAAGAAAAGAAACAAGGGAAGTTCTAAAGGAAGAGGTAAAGAATGGAACAATAACAAAGGATGAGGCAAAACAGGTGGAAAAAGAGTTAAATAGAAACTTCATAAATAAAAGGGATGTAAGGGAAGTAAGGCAAGAAATTAAAAAGGAAATTAGAGAAGTTAAAAAAGAAGAAATTAAGGAAAAAATAAAGGAAAAAAGAGAAGAGATTAAGGAAAAAATAAAAGAGAGAAAAGAAAAAAAAGAAGGTAATAAGACTGAAGAAAATGTAAATGTAGAACAAGATAATGCTACTAATAATGATGCGGGTAAAGAAAATTAATAAAGAAAGGGTGCCAAGGCAATATAGCTTTAGGCACCTAAATTTTATTTTTCCTATATAGCAGGAAGTTTTAAAAATAAAAAATCTATAAAAATTGAAAAATAGTATTGACAACACTTGCAATTGTTTATATAATCTTAATCAAGAATTAAATAAGAAGCTCTTATCAAGAGAGGTGGAGGGACTGGCCCGATGAAGCCCGGCAACCTGCGAATAGCAAGGTGCCAAATCCTGCAGCGAAAGCTGGGAGATGAGAGAGGAGTGCCTCTTTCATCAAAGAGGTTTTTTTATTAATCTATAAGGGAAATAATTTAATTTATTCAATAAAATAACAAAATTTTGAGAAAATTTTAAAAGGGGTGTTAATGTGATTGAAATTAAGGATTTAAAAAAGAGTTATTTAATTAATGGCAATAAAACCGAGGCACTTAAGGGAATCAATTTAAAAATAGAAAAAGGACAGGTGTTTGGAATAATAGGGAAAAGTGGTGCAGGAAAGTCGACTCTTTTGAGGTGTTTAAACTTGCTTGAAACACCAGATGAGGGTGAAATTATAGTAGAAGGAAGAGATATAACTAAGTTTAATAAAAGGGAACTTAGGGAGTATAGAAGAAATGTTAGTATGATATTCCAGCATTTTAATCTGCTTTCAAATTCAAATGTATATAAGAATGTTGCCTTTCCACTTGAGATAGCAGGACATAAAAGGGATTATATAGATAAAAGGGTTAGAGAACTTTTAAAGATAGTTGGGCTAGAGGATAAGGAAAAGGAATATCCATCAAATCTATCAGGAGGCCAAAAGCAGAGAGTTGCAATAGCAAGGGCACTTGCCAATAACCCTAAAATACTTCTATGTGATGAGGCAACATCAGCCCTTGACCCACTTACAACAAAACAAATTTTAGATCTATTGTTAGAACTAAATAAAACCTTAGGATTAACAATAGTTTTAATTACCCACGAGATGGATGTAGTAGATAGAATTTGTAGTAATGTTGCAGTTATGGAAAAGGGAGAGATAGTTGAAGAGGGAATAAAGGACGAGGTGTTTAAAAGTCCTAAATCTAAAACTTTAAGACAATTTCTTCAGAGCCAAAAGGGTGAGGTTATATACTTGGACTTTAAAGAAAGAGCAATATAAGGAGGTTAGAGTATGAGTGAAATATTAAAATTAGTTTTGCCTTCATTTTTAGATACACTGTATATGGTTGTTTTTTCAACTTTGTTTTCCATATTATTAGGTGCTCCACTTGGTATATTTTTAGTTTTGTCAGACAAAGAAGGTTTACTTAAAATGCCAAAGCTTAATTCTATAATAGGTTCAATAATTAATATAACAAGGTCAATACCGTTTATTATATTGATTATTCTTCTTTTTCCCCTATCAAGAGTCATTGTTGGTACAACGATAGGAAAAGAAGCTGCAGTAGTTCCACTATCCATTGCAGCTGCCCCCTTCGTTGCAAGGGTAGTGGAATCTGCTCTAAAAGATGTTAATAAAGGTGTAATTGAGGCAGCAGTTTCCCTGGGGGCTTCAACACCTCAAATAGTTTTTAAGGTTTTAATAAAGGAGGCACTTCCAGGTTTAATATTAGGTATTACATTAACAATTGTAAATATAATAGGATATTCTGCAATGGCAGGTGTTATAGGAGGAGGTGGAATAGGAGATTTAGCAGTAAGATATGGGTATCAAAGGTTTAGAACAGATATACTTATAGTTACTGTTATAATTTTGATACTGCTGGTTGAAATAACTCAAAGAACAGGAAATTATTTTGCAAAAAAAATTGACAGGAGGTAATGAATATGAAATTAAGAAAATTTACAGCAACAATACTATGTGTATCACTACTATTGACAGGAGTTACAGGTTGTTCAAAAAAAGAAGCCTCAAATACGAAAAAAATTGTAGTTGGAGCAACTCCAGTTCCACACGCAGAGATATTAAATTACATAAAACCAAAGCTTAAGGAAAAGGGAATTGAACTTGAAGTTAAGGAATTTACAGATTATGTTACACCTAATACTGCATTAAATGATAAACAAATAGATGCAAACTTCTTCCAACACGTTCCATATCTTGATGAGTTTAATAAAGAAAAGGGACTAAATCTTGTTTCAGTTGCAAAGGTACACGTTGAGCCAATGGGGGCCTATTCAGAAAAAATAAAAAGCAAGGATGAGATTAAGGATGGAGCAGTAGTTGCAATACCAAATGATGCAACAAATGAAGGAAGAGCACTTCTGCTTTTACAAAAACAAGGATTAATTAAGCTAAAGGATAATAGTTTAACTCAAACTCCAAAGGATATAGTTGAAAATCCAAAGAATCTTCAGTTTAAGGAATTAGAGGCAGCACAACTTCCAAGGGTTTTAAAGGATGTTGATTTTGCAGTAATAAACACAAACTACGCACTTGAAGCAAAATTAAATCCTGTAAAGGACAGCCTATTTATTGAAGATAAGGATTCACCATATGCAAATGTTTTAGTTACAAGACAGGATAACAAGGACAATGAGTTAATTAAGGAACTTATCAATGTACTTCAATCAGAGGATGTTAAAAAGTTTTTAGAAGAAAAATACCAAGGTGCAGTTGTTCCAGCCTTCTAATTTAAAGGTGTAGCAAAGCTACACCTCTTTTCTTAAACTTAATTGTTTAGTATTTTAAAATTTAAACCACCTAAAGCCCAAAATAAAGGAGCCACATAAACAACGCTATCATTGAAAACTCCAGCAACTAAATATGCAATTAGAGCAAAAAATATAGAGATAGATATTGTACTTAAAGAAGAATCTTTTAGAGTGTTAATTGCTTTAAAACTAAAAATTAAATAGCAAAGGATAAATATTAAAAATGCCAAAGTTCCTATAACACCAATATTAATTGCATTTTGCAAGTACATATTGTGGGGCTTGTCTACTAATATACTTGGGGTACCTAAGAACAAGAATTTACCTATATAATCGTATTGAGGAAAATACAATGCATAGGTGTCTGGGCCATACCCTAAAAACAGAGTATTTTTTATTAAAGGAATAGACCTTGACCAAATATAGACTCTTCCAGAGCCAAGCTTTTCTTTGCCCTTTACATCTATTTTGTCTACAGGATTAATATTATTGATTTTTCCACTAAAGCTTAATATTTTAAATCCTTCTTTGGTTTTAATTAGATTTAAATTATCATATCCATTGTTTAAAATTAACACAGGCATATTATTGTAATTATTAATAAAATATTTTAATTGAGAATAGGTTGGGTTTTCAAATAAAAATTCATTTTTATTTGAATCAAACTTAAAGGATACTCTTTTGTTATTTTCATCAGTGGCAAAAATTTTTTCATTATCAAATACAAAATTTAATGTGGCTTTATCAAAATTTAAGCAAACTGCATTATTATAAATTTTTACATCCCTTAAATTGTTATTTGTTGAATTAGTTATAGTCTTATTTATATCAACAAAAAGACTCTCTATTTTATTTCCAATATAGCTGCTTGATAAAGTGTTTATAAAAACGTAAACAAGTAAATATATGATTAAAATAGGTGCAACAAATTTAAAATTCTTTAAAATTTCTTTGTATTTATACACTGCAAAAAATATGACTGCAACCATAACTCCTAAAATTCCAGCCCTTGAATGACAGGCTATAAGGCTAAAAAACATAATAACTGAAAGTATACCATATATTATTCTTTTCTTTTCGTTATTTAGTACATACAAAATAAATGTAACTATAAATGATATTGCCATAAAGCTTCCTACGTAATTGGAGTTATATAATGTTGCATAAACATACCTTGGACCAGGATTGAATTTTATATACACCTTTCCTAAATATTGCAACTGGAATATATGAAGTTTGCCTACAATGTATGACTTTATAAAATCTAAATTAAAAAATTGAAGCATAGATATAACTCCTATTAAAAATGAGGAAATTAAAAAGGAATTTAATATTATCTGCGTATCTTTAATTTTAGGTACAAGAGCAAAAACAAAAAATATAATTATGTATGAAAAAAGAACCATTGCTCCTTCATATCTGTCAGGGAATCCCCATAGAGAAATGTCTTTGTACTTAGAAAATATTGTTGACATTATTATGAAAAATAAATATACAAATAATGGAATATATAATTTAGAACTTTTAATACTAATTTCATCTTTTCTTAAGCTATAGAGTAGAGAAATTAAGGAAAACAAAACCAATATCAACAATACTTTGCTTTTATAATATGAAAAATAATCAAAGTTCACTCCTGCAATCCAAAAGTTTTTGAGATGATCTGGAAGTATTAAAATTTTTTCACAAACTATTAATGGCACAAAAAAAATAAGACACAATGGTAGCAAATATAATTTTTTCAACATAACCCCTCCTTTATTTGTAAATTATAACAAAAAATTAGTTATAAGTCTATTAATCTAAAAAATATTATTATATTTTTCGGATTTTTGACAAACCTAATTGTTAGAAAAAATCTGAAAAAGCCCCATCATAGGATTTCAATGGGCTCTTTCGTGAGCTTTAGCAATTCTTAGCTTTTCGACTTTGAAAAAGTCCGTAATTCGGCACAGGACGTGCCGAGCCGAGCGGCCATCAGGACGATGGCATCGCGAGGGTAGGACTTTTCAAACAAAGAAAAGCTTAGAATTGATTAGCGAAATGAACGAATGCCCAAGAAATCCTTGATGGGGCTAATCAAAATATAACTTTTTCAATAGCCTGAAAAATATTACTAAATTTTTGCTTTAAAAAGGTAATAGGCAATTATAAAACCCCATAATATTTGAATATGCATTATGGGGTCACTTAAAAAATATTTCTACTTTTTAATACTATACATAATTAAAAAATCACATCCATCAACTCTAATATCCTCATTATCATCAACTCTTCCAGATACATTGTTTAATATTATTTTAACCTTTAAAGTCTCGTTTTCGTCAACTAATGACAATTCTTCAATTTTAAGTTCTATATCTGGTCTAAATGTTCCATATTTTTTATATGCACTTTGTATAATATCTTTAATATTTTTTCTATAAACTTCTTTGTTGTCTTTAAATATGGCTATTTCTGAATTGGAATTATAATACTTGAAACTAAATTCCTTTGAATTTTGTACTTCCTGGCTATAGGAATTAAGTTGTATAAAATATTCGTATCCTTTTATATCTATTAGGCTGTTGGGAGCTATTCTATAATAGAAGTACTGTTCTTTTGGGAAATAAGGTGCTTCATAGTTAAAGCCAAAAACTTCGTTCATTTTAGATGAATTAAAATCCTTAGGTACATATTTTAGTTTATCTATACCCTGCCTTGTTTCAAAATAGGAAATTATACTGCTTATTTTTCTTTGGTCATCCTTATTTGTGTTTGGATTTTTTTGTATTTTACCATCCTTGAGCATATTGTTTTTAATCAATAGATTCTCAAAACGCTTGTTTTGACTATACCTTGATATACTAAAGCTTGACAGTGGAGTGAATAGAGAAATAAATATAGTCAATGCAAGGGTTGAAGGAATTAGTGTATTTTTAGGCTGTTTTGTTATGTTCCAATAGATAAATACAAATAAAATCCAAATTCCTGCAATTATGACATAATATCTTGGTTCAGTTACACCATAGGCATTTATTCTTATTCCCATAGAGAAAAACATCATTATTATTAAAGGTATTATAATTTTAGTTATTGTTTTTGTAAAATAGTAGGCAATCTTTACATCTTCTTTAATTGGATGAATAAAGAATACTACTAAAATAGTTATAAAGGAATACCAAAGTACAAGGTGGGAAACAAGTCCCTTTGGCCAGTTTTGTGTGATAATAATCTTAAAAAAGTAGATGTATAAAATGATTGTGTAGGCACTTAATAGAGGGATTACAATATAGTTTAAAAGAATATTAAAGGCTCTTGGAAAATCAAACTTTGTAAAAGTATTCTCCTTTTTTGGTACCAATGATAAAAAGTAGTTTACTGCAAATATAAAAAGGCACACAAACCAAGTTTCTATATACGTTTCAGATTCAACTTTAATTCCAAGCAAACTGTCAATTGTAAATAATATAGCACTTAAACCAAAGAAAAGAACTGCTGTGTATATTGCAGTAATGAAAAATCCAGTAAAAATCTTAATAGAATACATTTCGAAGTTTTCCCTATTTAAGAAGTATGGAATGAATAGAAACACTAAATAAAAAATTAAATTAGTACCAATAAATCTTGAGGTACTTATATAGTCTATTTTATTAAGAAAAATAAAGTAATATCCGATAATTAAAATAATAGAGGTTAAATAGTATATAAGTAGTTGTTTCAAGTCCCTGCCTGTTTTTTCCCACATAAGCTTAAAACTTAAAGTAATTGGTATTGATAATGCGAAAATCATAGTGAGTCTCTGCAGAGTTAAAGATGGATCCCTTTTTTGTTCAATCATAATTATTATTGTAATGCAGGTTGCAAAGGCTGATAGAACTGTTAATGGAAAACGCCTTATACTGCTTTCAAGTGCCTTTGTAAGCCTTGTTGTCAAATTTGAAATTCTCATAAAAATTCTCCCTTCATTACTTATTATTAATATTATACTACATTAATTTATAAAAAAATTAAAAAATGGTATAAATTTTTAGAATTTATTCAGGCTGTTGAAAAATTTATATATTGATTAGCCCCATGAAGGATTTTAAGGCATTCGTTCATTTCGCTAATCAAATCTAAGCTTTTCTTTGTTTGAAAAAGTCCTACCCTCGCGATGCCATCGTCCTGATGGCCGCTCGGCTCGGCACGTCCTGTGCCGAATTACGGACTTTTTCAAATCCGAAAAGCAAGATTTGCTAAAGCTCATGAAAGAGCCCATTGAAATGAAAGAGCCCATTGAAATCCTATGATGGGGCTTTTTCATACTTTTGACAAAAATGGGTTTAACAACAATCTGTATAGTTTTTCAGAATTTATTTTTTATCAAATTTTAATTTTTAAAACATATTTAGGATATAAAATTATGTTATATAGAAAGTTTTTCTAAAGGAGTTTGTTTATTTATGTAGAAATATAAATTATAAGCGATTTGACAGTATGGAGGAAAGATAAATGAAAAAAAGTATGCTAATAACTTTAATTACAATTTATGTGTTGGCATTGGGGATTGGATTATCTATTGGTAAGCTATATGCAAGAAATAGATTCAACAATGCAATGGCAGAACAAATTAATGATGTAAATAAAAGGGACAATAAAATGCAGGAAATTCCTAATAAAAATGTTGATTTAATTGATAAAAACAAACAAGAAAATGATTCTATTAAAAAAGAAAATGAAATACCCAAAAGTGAGGAAAAGGATAAAGTGACACAAAAAAAGGAACAAACTAAAGCTGTAGATAGTCAAAAAACATCAGAGGCAGAAATAATTAATAAACAAAGAACAATAGGATTTTATAAGAGCAAAGGTAAAAAGGTGGCATATCTAACCTTTGATGATGGTCCAAGCAAGGATGTAACTCCAAAGGTTTTAGATATTTTAAAGGAAAATGATATAAAGGCAACTTTCTTTGTTTTAGGAAGTATGGCTAAAGCAAATCCAGAACTATTAAAAAAAATATATGAAGATGGACACGCTATAGCAAATCACTCCTATTCACATTCCTATAAAAAAATATATTCTTCTGAAGAAGCTATGATAAAGGAGATAAAGGATACAGAATCGATAATCAAATCTATATTAGGAGATGAATATGACAATAGATTTTTTAGATTTCCTGGTGGGAGTGGTGGAAGACCTGTAGAAATAAAAGAGGCTATTGTTAAAAACGGATATACATATATCGACTGGAACTGCCTAACCGGTGATGCAGAGGGTAAAATGATGTCGGCTGAAGGACAGTATGAGAGATTTTTACAAACATCAAAAAACAAAAATTCCCTTGTAATACTAATGCACGACGGAAGAGGAAAGCACACTACTCCAGATGTGTTAAAAAAAGTTATAGAACATCTTAAAAATAGGGGATATCAATTTGAAGTTATAAAGTAGGTGATGTTATGGAAGGAATAAAGGTGTTAATTGTTGAGGATGAGGCAAGTATAAGAAAGTTTGTAAGAATTAATCTTGAAAGAAACAGATTTACTGTATTTGAAGCAGAAAGTGGAGAACAGGCCCTCGAGCTATTTTCTTTAGTAAAACCTGATGTAGTGGTTCTTGATGTAATGCTACCTAAGATTGATGGCTTTGAAGTTTTAAGAAGAATAAGAGAAGTAGACAACAATGTAATTGTTATTATGTTAACTGCAAAATCACAGGATATGGATAAAATAATGGGGCTTGAGATTGGTGCAGATGACTATATGGTAAAGCCCTTCAACCCTTTAGAGCTAATTGCAAGAATAAACACAATCTTTAGAAGGATAAATAAGGATAATGTGCAAAAACAAGAATTAAAAAGCCATAACATAAAAGTAGATTTAGAATCGATGAAGGTATTTAAGGACGATAAAGAAATAAATTTAACTCCTAAGGAGCTTGAGATTTTATTATTCTTTATAAAAAATGAAGGAAGGGTTTTAAGTAGGAACGATATTTTAGATTATGTATGGGGTAAAAATTACTTTGGTGAAGTAAAAACCGTAGATGTTCACGTAAGAAGGCTAAGGGAAAAAATAGAGGATGATTCTTCAAATCCTAAATATATTGAGACGGTTTGGGGATATGGCTATAGATGGCGAAGGGAGAAGTAGGTATGAGTAGTATAAGACGTAGACTACTATGTAACTTCGTCATTATTGTAGTTTTAACTGTGGCAACCTTAAATACCATAATATTTTTTTCTTTTAGGAATATATATTATTCAAACATTGCCAATCTACTTATAGGACAAATAAAGATTTCCTCTGATATTTACACTAAATATTTTTCAAAAAATAGCCTATATGAAAATGTATTGAATGGTGTAGATGTTTTTTTAAATAGAAGTGATATTGAGGTACAGGTATTCGATAATACAGGAAGGATAATATTTGACTCTATAGGAGTAATTGAGGAAAATGAATTTATGGATATAAAGGAGGCTCTTTCAGGGAACATAGGAAGATGGATAGGTAATGTAAGTTACGATGACGAAAAGGTTATGGCAGTATCTCATCCTCTATATAGTGGTGGAGAAATAATTGGTGGTATTAGATTTATAACCACATTAAGGGAAGTAAATAAGGATTTAAGAAGTATATTTATGATTTTAACTTTACTGGGATTGATTGTAACTTTAATCTTTGCATTTGTAAGTATTCTTTTTTCAAATCAAATAGTTGTTCCTATAGTAAACATAACAGAGGTTGCAAAGAGGATGGCAGAGGGAGACTATAACAAAAGGTGCAGGGATGCAAAATTTGATGAAATAAAAAATTTATCAACAACCCTAAATTATATGGCGGATGAAATAATAAAGAGGGAAAAACTTAAGGATGAATTCATATCCTCTGTCTCCCACGAACTTAGAACTCCTCTAACTTCTATAAAGGGATGGGCAATTACCCTAAAGGACTTAGAGGGGGATAAAGAACTTTTAAAGGATGGACTTGATATTATAGAAAAGGAATGTGATAGGCTCACGTCTATGGTTGAGGAGCTTTTAGATTTTTCAAAGCTCTCTTCTGGGAAAATTGAATTTAAATTTAAGAACGTAGATATAAATACATTTTTGGATGGTATAAGAAAACAGATTGAACCAAGAGCCTATAGGGAAAATAAGATTTTTAGTATATTAAAGGAGAATTTAAGTATAATCATAGAGGCTGATGAAAATAGATTAAAGCAGGTATTTATAAATTTATTAGATAATGCCTTTAATTTCACAAACGCAGGGGATAGTATAGTTATAAAAGTAAAGGAAAATGATGAGGATATAGTTATTGTGGTTGAGGATACAGGGCTTGGTATATCAAAGGAGGACTTACCTCACGTTTTTGAAAAGTTCTATAAAGGAAGGGGAAGTAGGTCAAAAAATGGTATAGGGCTCTCGATATGTAAGGATATAGTAGAGAAAATGAAGGGCAGTATAAAAATTGAGAGTGAAGAAAATAAGGGTACAAGAGTCTATGTTACTTTCCCTAAAGGTGGAGTGATTAGATGAAAAGAAATATATTTGTATTTATAGCGTTTTTTTTAATTTTAGCAAACTTAACAGGATGTAGTAATTTTTCAAGTTCCCAAAAGGTAAGGGCACCTAAAAATAAAACCATTCCAATAAAAGGTGCATATAAAGTAGAATATGCAGATGATTACAAAGATGATGGGTTTGTAGGGAGAAGTTTTGTTTTTAAAGAGGATGAATTTTGGGATGGTGTAGATAGGTTTATAGGTATTAATTATAAGATAAAAATAGTTGATATGTCGGAGTATTTATTAAATGGATATAAAATAAAAAACATAGATAAAGGTAAAGAGGTTCAAGTAGTATCTGTAATTAGCAATGGAAACTTCCTTTATGATTTTATTAAAATTAACGAAGAGTTAATAATGCTTGTGTATAATAAAAAGGTGTATAGATTAAAGAAAACAAACGATGAGTATGATATGTCCTCCTGGAGAAGGAATATAAATATTTTTAGTTTCAAAAAGAATTCATCCAATAAGGATGCAGCAATTTTTATTGGCCTTAGAAGTAAAAATGAAGGTAAATACTCTTATAAAACCTATTATATAGGAGTTTCAAATGGTGAGATTAAAGAGATGTATTTAGCTGACAACATATTCCTTCCAAGAAAAAATGGCTTTTGGAAAATAGATATTGAAGATTCACAAATTAAAGTAAATAACATTTCAAAGGGACAGGAGAAGGTAGTTAATAGAAAAGAGGCTGCTTTTTCTTTAAAAAGTACCTCAAAATTTAATTCATATATTGACTTTGTTGGCAATGACTATATTGCTATTGAAGAGGGAGATGGAATAATAGGTAGACTAAAGATTGTTCCTGTAGATAATCCTATGCAGCAGACGGGAATAAGTATAACTGATTTGCTGGGAGAAAGTTTTAGAAAAAGGTTTGATGAACAGAGGGATAGTATATTGAAGGAATTAAAAGGTGAGGAAGTAAACAAGGATTTAAAATACGAAAATATTGGAGTTTTAAGAAGAAATGGTTTTTATTCATTGAAGGGCAGAATAAACTATAAATCGGGTGATTTTTTCTCCTATCTGGACTTTGATACAGGATTTTTCCCCCCAAGTAATATGGTAATGTATGATACCCTTTGTATTCCTATGAAGGATATAAAGGATAAAATTCCTCAAGCAATAGATGCCTATACTTCACCCAATAAGGATATAGCAGTTATTGTTCTTCCAAAATCCATTGAGTTTTATAGAATAAAAAATCAAAAACTCTCTGAAAAGATTGGAGAGATTAAAATTGCAAAAGAAGATAAAATAATAATGCTTGAGTGGGCAGTAGGAAACTATTCTGAGGTTTGGAGGGACAATTTTATAAAAAACAATTCTGTAGAGGTTATAAATATAAACAAAAATTAAGTTTTTGGCATCCTTTGATGTGTACAAATTTGTTTAAAAGTGGTATAATATACAAGAGTTTTATAGTAAATAAATGTAATATAAAAGTAAAAAAACAAAAAAACTAAAGAAATAAAATTCTAATATTGACATATATTTTTAAATACAATAATTAATTATTTTAAAATTTATATTAAAAAGCATTATATAAAGGGGTATCCATATGCAACAAAGAAAGAGATTAGGAGAATTTTTAATTGATGCAGGACTTTTAACACCGGAGCAGCTTCAAAAGGCTTTAAATATACAAAAGAATACAAATAAAAAGCTTGGTGAAGTACTTGTTGAAAATGGATTTGTAACAGAGGACCAAATAATAGAAGTATTAGAGTACCAGCTTGGGATACCGCACGTTAAGCTTGATAGATACCCAATTGACCAGGAATGTGTAAAACTTGTTTCTGAAACCTTAGCAAAGAGGCATACACTTTTGCCTATTAAATTTGAAAGGGACAAGCTTATAGTTGCAATGGCAGACCCTCTAAATATATTTGCCCTTGAGGATGTCCAAATTTATACAGGCAAAGACGTACAGCCAGTTCTTGCAAAGGAAGAGGAGATAAAAAGGTTTATAAACAAATACTATGGAAAACAGGAGGCCTTAAAGGCTGCTGAAGAGTTTAAAAGGGAAAACAAAGGTTTAAAATTTGAAAAAACAAAAAATCAAAGAGCTGTTGATGATGATGTTCAGGGACCAATTGTAAAACTTGTAAATTCAATTTTTGAACAGGCGATAAACCAAAGGGCAAGCGATATACACATAGAACCCTTTGAAGAAGAAGTTAAAATAAAGTTTAGAATAGATGGAATACTATACGAAATAATGAAGGTTGAGTATGAACTGCACGCACCACTTGTTGCAAGAATTAAAGTTATAGGGAATATGGATATTGCTGAAAAAAGAGTTCCACAGGATGGTAGGACAACCTTCGAAATTTATGATAGGGAATATGATATGAGAATATCCTCGCTTCCAACCGTTTTTGGGGAGAAGATTGTTATTAGAATAGCAGATAAGAGGGAGTTTTTAAAGGATAAGAAGAATTTAGGTTTTTTAGATCACGATTTAGAACTATATGAAAAGCTAATTTCTTCACCCCACGGAATCATATTGGTATCAGGACCAACAGGAAGCGGTAAATCTACAACATTATACACAGCACTAAGAGAACTAAACACTGGAGATAGAAACATAATCACCGTTGAGGATCCTGTTGAAAGTACCATTTATGGTGTAAACCAAGTGGAGGTGAACCCAAAGGCAGGGTTAACCTTTGCAGCAGCTCTAAGGTCAATATTAAGACAGGACCCAGACATAATAATGATAGGTGAGATTAGAGATAAAGAAACGGCAGAAATTGCAGTAAGGGCGGCAATAACAGGGCACTTGGTTCTATCTACAATCCATACAAATGATGCACCAAGTTCTGTTACAAGACTTATTGATATGGGAATTGAGAGTTTTATGATAAGTTCATCTTTAATAGGTGTTATAGCCCAAAGATTAGTAAGAAGAATATGTCCCCACTGCAAAGAGGAGTATATAGCAAGTCTTGATGAAATAAAGGCCCTCGGTCTCGATGAAGATAAAGAATATAAATTATATAGAGGAAGAGGATGTCTATACTGTGGACAAAAGGGATATATAGGAAGAACAGGTATATATGAAATACTAGCAATAGATAAGGAACTAAGAACAGCAATTACAAAGGGCTTAAGTAGTGATGAACTTAAAGATATGGCAATTAATAAAGGAATGGTTACACTAAAAAATAGCTGTATAGAGAAGGTTTTAAATGGTGAAACAACGGTTGAAGAATATTTAAGAGTAACATATTCTATGGATTGATGAGGGGTGTTTATGGCAAATTATGTATACGAAGCTATAGATGTGAATGGAAAGAAGATTAAAGGAAAGATTGTAGCAGAGGACAGGCAGGACGCACAAAGACAGCTAAAGGATAAGAACCTTTATATTGTGGATATTAATGAAGACAATGTGTTAAATAAAGAAATAAATATAAAATTTTTAAACAAGGTAAAAGCCAAGGATTTAGCCGTATTTTGTAAGCAGGTTGCAACACTGCTGCAGGCAGGACTGAACATATTAACCTGTCTTAATGTAATTAAAAATCAAATTACAAATAAAAAACTTAAAAATGCAGTAATAAGTCTTTCGGAGGACGTAGAGAAGGGAACAGCCATATCAGCATCGATGAGAAGATTTCCAGATGTTTTTCCAGAGATTTTAATAAATATGATAGAGGCTGGGGAAGTTGGGGGTTCTCTTGACAACTCCTTTGAGAAGATGGCAGTTCAGTTTGAAAAGGAAATGAAGCTGAAGCAGAAGATCACAAACGCACTTATGTATCCAGCTATAGTTATATTTGTTGCACTTGCCGTTTTAAATCTGCTTTTAATTTTTGTTATACCTACCTTTGTTGGGATGTTTAATGACTTAGGAGTTGAATTGCCGCCAACTACAAGGTTTATATTAAACGCAAGTACCTTTATGAAGAATAATTGGTTAATTTTAATAGCACTAATTGTGCTGTTAATAATTTTAATAAATTATTATAAAAAGACTCCTTCAGGTAGCATATATTTTTCAAGCTTAAGGCTTAAGATGCCTATAATTGGTAAAATATCTCTTTTTTCCTCAATAGCAAGGTTTACAAGGACACTATCAACCCTTGTAAGTTCAGGTGTTCCACTTGTTACTGCTATTGAGACTACAAAGAATCTTCTAAGCAATGCATATATTGAAGAAAAGTTTGAAGGAGTCGTTGAACAGGTTAGGGGGGGTGAAGGCCTAAGTAGACCAATTGAAGCTCTTAATATTTTTCCAGAGCTTGTGCCAGTTATGATTAAAACAGGTGAAGAGAGCGGTACCCTTGAGGAAATGCTCTCAAAACTTGCAGACCTCTATGAAAATGAGGTCGAAAATATGGTTACAAGGCTTACAGCAGTATTTGAGCCTATAATGATAGTCTTCTTGGCCTTAATTGTAGGCTTTATGCTGGCATCAATTATTCTACCTATGTTTAAACTCTACGGAAATATGAATCTATAAAAGATGGGGAGGCTTAATTATGAACAAGAGAAATAAGAAAAAAGGTTTTACACTTATTGAAATGATTGTTGTAGTTGCTATTATTGCTATTTTAGTTGCGATTGGTGTTCCACAAATAACAAAGACAATAGGAAATTCAAAGAAACAAGCAGATATTGCAAATGCAAAAACAATAGCTAGTATGCTTCAACAAAAAATTGCTGAGGGTAATTTAAAAGAAGCGACTACTCCTGCACCTGTTAAAGATGTACTAGATGTAGATGTTCCACAAGTAAAGTTTAAACAAGGTTGTGAATTTTATTACACATTTAACGGTCAGGATGAACTAATAATATATATAAATGATGATAAAGACTACGATAAAGTGTATCCTTTAGATTCTTCTAATAATAACACATATAAGTAATATAAAAAATTTCCAGGGGCCTTGTGCCCCCCCTATCCTAACTTTATAGGTGATATTTATGAGAAAAAAGGGTTTTACATTAATTGAAATGACTATTGTAGTTGCAATACTTGGAATACTCCTTTCAATTGCATATATGAACTTTACAAAATCCATTATAAATTCAAGGCTTGATTCTGCAACAAGTGAAATAGCATCTATGCTTAGGGATGTATATGAAAATGGAAACAAATCAATGGATTATAATACCCATTATGTAAAAATAAGTAAAAATGAGGGAACCTATAGAATAGAACTTATAAAAAAAGAAGGAAATGAAAGGGTTATAAGAAGTGCTGAATATAAAGATATTAACATTAATTTTTATATAGAGGAGAATGAAAATAACAAGTCAAAGATTGAATTTAGGGATGTAAATTTTATATTTTTTACATCAGAAGGTGGGCTTAAAGTAAAATATAGTTTAAACGAAGATGGACAAGAGATAAATCTAATTCAAATTAGCAATAAATCTGAAAACAATTCCAAAAGGGTTTATATAGATAAAATACCAGCAGGAAATATAAGAGTTGAGTAGGGGTTTTGTATGAGAAAAAAGGGTTTTACGCTAATTGAGCTTTTAGTAGTTTCAGCAATACTTTTGATTCTTCTTGAGGCAGGATATAGTTTTTTTATAAACAACTACAGAGTGCTTCAGGAGGAAAAAAAGAAGGCATATATAGAATCACAGGTTAAAAGCTTTATGGATTATGTTATGCAGTCACTTCAGATGGCATATCAGGAGGATATAGTTGTAAAAAAACACGACATCCATACAGATAAGGACGAACTTGTTATATACCTTCCAAAGGAAAATAGTGAAATAAATTTAGCACAGGATAAAAGCAATGCATATAAGATAGAGATATACAGCTTGGAGGATGAAATATACATTACGAAAACAAATGGTGTATCTTTAAATAAAAAAATATTAGATGATAATATTGAGGATTTTAGAATTGAAACCCAAACTGAGAGAATTAATATCCAAAAGCCTGATGGTACCTTTGAGGAGAAGGATGTTTTAAAATATATAGAGATTAAATTTACTGTTGACTATAAAATTCGTGATATAAAAAGGGATTATTCAATCAAATACAATATTAGAAGATGAGGGGTAGTAGTATGTTAGATAGCTTGTTTAACAGTCTATGCATAGAATTAAACAGCAACTATATAAAGGTTGTTGAGGGGAGAAAAGGCAAAAAGGCAAAGATTTTAAAGGCACAGGATATAAAATTAAAAAATTTAAATAGTGGAGTAATAGATGTATTAGATGAAAATGCGATTGTAGAGGCGTTAAATAGATTTTTCTTTGAAAACAAGGTATCAAAGAAGAGTGTAAACATAGTTTTATCTGGACTTACAAACCTTCTTGTTAGAGAGGTTACTATACCATACATTCAGAGCGATAAAATATATACGATGCTAAAATATGAATCATCACAATATTTCCCGGTAAATATAGATAAATATATATTAGACTACAAGGTGCTTGAGGTTTTAAAGGACGGAAAGAACAAAAAACTAAGGCTCCTTGTTTTTGCAGTTCCGAAAAATATAATTGACCAAGTGATGTCAATTGTAAATAAGTTGAATTTAAAGATTAACAGAATTGATATAGAACCAAATGTTTTAACAAGGCTGTCAAAAAGGTTAGAAATTGGAAAAGAGCAAAGTGCAATGCTTTTAAATGTAGAAAGAAACTTTTTAACAGTGGTTATTGTAAAGGATGGAATTGTTCAGTTGACAAAGACTTACCCCCACGACCTAAATATAGATGATGAGGGTGAACTAATATCAAATGAGTACAGTGTAAATGAAGTTTACGACAACATAACAAAGCTAATAGAATTTTATAAAATAAGGGAAAGACAAGAACTAAACAATGTGTTTGTAACAGGTGAACTTTCAAAGAATATTAGGCTTGATGAGGTATTGCCTAAAAAAGTTACAGTAAATGTAAATTATATAATTAATCTTGACTTTATAGATACGGATTGTGATAAAAACAAATTTATAATTCCAATTTCAACATTTATATAGTATAAGGGGGATATTATGTTAAACCTACAGTTTAATAAAGGTAAGGATATAAACCTGCTTGAGGCCTACAATAGGCAGTATAAAAATAAGACAGAGGATAATAAAAAAATATATATATTTATTTTGGCTGAATTGTCTATATTTTTGGTAATAACAATTATTTCTTTAGTTAAAATAACCTATTATAAAACACAAAATGCCAAATTAACACAGGCAATAAATAGTCTAATTCCTATTGAAAATCAAGTTAAAGAATATACTAAGGTTAAAATGATGTATGAAAATAAAAAGACAATTTTAGATTTAGTGGCAAAGGATAATGAAACATTTAATACTGTCATAACAAACCTTGAGGAGATTATGCCATCAGAGATGGCAATTGAAAATATGACCTTAAGTAAGGATAAGGTTTCCTTTGTAATAAAATCCTCAAGGGAGGAGAATATAGCACAGTTTGTTTACAATATGCAAAATTCTGATGTATTTAAAAATATAGTTTTCAATGGAATTTCAAATCAAGGAACTGAAAAGAGAACATCAATTACTGCAGAGATTGTGAGGAAGTGATGGATATGTTTAAGTTAACCGAGAGAGACAAAAAGATGCTTTTAATCCTTTTAATTTTCCTTTTAGGTTTTGGTTTTTATTATGCGTATCAAGCTATGTCCTCTAAAATTAGTAGCTTAAAAGAAGAAAACACAAAGCTCTTAGACAGAAAGGCAGAACTTGATAGAGCAGTTGAGGTATACAACAAAAATAAAGATAAAATAGAGGAGACAAAATTAAATTACTACGACATTTCCTTAAAAATGCCTAATAACTTGGATGAAAAGTTTTGTGTTGTTGACTCATTAAACCTTCTTAGAAAGTATGATGCTGTTATTAATGATTTACCTATATCACAAAAACAGCAGTTTCAATACAGTGGCAGCAAGAATATAGATGGAGCATTTTTTCATAGCATAAAAATAACGACACAACTTACCTATGAAAACCTTAAGAGACTTTTCACAGAGACAAAGGACTTTAATACTCTATATTCAGTAGATAGTTTGTCACTTGTTCCTTTAAATAATGGTGATATTGTTTCAGCCTCCTTTGATTTAAAGTTTTTTGGATTTAATGATAAGGATGCACCAATGAGGCAGTGGCAGGATTTTAATTTAGAAACAGGCAAAGATAAGATTTTTTCAAGTAGTCCCTTAAAAACAACAATAGCAGATACTACGTCAAAGGAATATATAGAGCAGAATAAGGATTTTTTAGTAATGCTATCAACACTTAATTCTCCAGAGACTGCTTTGCAAATAATTAAAACAGGCGAAGATTTTAAAATTTATGGTAAGAATAAACAGATTGAAAAAGCATTTATTGAACTAAAGCAAAACGGAGATAAGCTTCTTTATAGAATGTCAACCGAAGGGGATTCTCATCCAAAGGATGGAGGGTTTAAGGAATTTAAAAATAATTCAGAGAATATAATAATATACGTTTACTCAACAGAAAGAAAATATCAAGATGATAAAAATGTTGTTCTTTTAAATGTAAAAAACGAAACCAACAAAAAGGTAATGGTTTATGTATTTTATGATGATAAAAATAAACCAAGGCTTAACATAACAGCAACAGGCAACAATATATTTGTTGAAAAGAGATGATGCTATGAAGAGGCGTAAGGGATATACATTAGTTGAACTTTTAGTAGCATTTGCTATTTTTGCAATTTTAATTATTCCGGTTTCAGGTATGATAAATTCAGCAATAAGAGGTAATAAATCCTCTAAAGAAAAATTAGAGTTAGTGAATATATTTAACTATGCCTATGAAAGTTATTTAAATGGAGATGTTAAATTTCCAGATAATCCAGATAATAATATTAATTTTATAGAAATAGATTATAGTGATAAAAAACATAAAATAAGATTTGAAAGGGTTAAACAGGCAGAATACCAGATGAAGGGTATAGATTATAACAGTTATGACTTAGTGTTGAAGGTTGATGGAAACGAACTGCAGTTGTTGGAAGGGGATACAAAAGCACAAGTAAGTCAATTGGAAAAAGAGAAAAAGATTCAAAACAGAGAAAAAGTTAAAAATAGAGTATTTATAAAGGTAACATTAGAAAATAGTGCTTTTAAATATGAAATAAAAATAAATAAAATAAGGGAAAATGACGATGAAACCTTTTCGAATTTGCCTGAAGAGGTATTTGATAAGACTATTTCAAATCCCTCTGGAAAACTACTAATTGATGTTAATAATACAGATTATAATATAAATTTTTTAATTGATGGTGTATATAGTGGTAATGATTTAATAGATAGAATTTTAACAGTAGATTATAGAAATAAACCAAGTAATGTAAATTTAGCATCAGTTTACCCTAATGTAGAGTTTATAGAAAAGACAGCTACTAATTCTTTAGATAAAAATCAAAGGGTAGAATATGTAAAAATATCAATTTTTAAAAATAGTGATTTGAATAACCCCTTAGATGAAAAAATATACGAGTTTTCTAAAATACAAAAATGAGAGTGATGTGTATGGTTAAAAGAAAAAAGGGTTCTGCACTGATTTATGTTATTTTAATGTTAGCAATATTGTTTACTGTAAGTATTGCGGCAATGCAGATGACATTGGCATCATTAAAACAGAGCAGTAGCTTTCATCAAAAAAATCAGGCATACTATTATGCAGATTCAAGTACCGACAAAATACTATATTTTTTAGATATCATAGCCGATGAAGCAAGAAACTATGCAAATAGTTACTGTTATACTCCTTCAGGTTCTCCTAATTTAAGTAATTCTGAGATTAAAACAATATATGAAAACTATTTAAATAATAAAAGTAAAGAAACGTATGAAAATGAAATGAGAAAAATTTTTACAGAAAAATACGTTGAATTTATAGACGAATTTTTGAAGAATACTGATGGATATGCTATAAACAAACAGGTTAGGATAGGTAGCAATAATATTTCTATAAACGGTACGTGGGAAGTGTGGAAACAAAAAATAGATGAAATATTAGTAAATAATGATTATGATGTTGAATTTAATATTCTAAGGGATATGGATGGAAAAAGTTCTGAATATAAAAGCATATTTAAAGATATACCTAAAAACAATTTGACTTCATATACAAGAAGTAGATATCCAATTGAAACATTGTTAGTAAAAATAAGACTCAAAAACAGTGATGTTCAAAGATATATGGTAACAACATTTGAATTTAATCCCTTTAGGGAAAAGGCCTTTGCAGATGAAAATAAAAAAATAAATAGAGGATATAATGGATTATTAGATTATGCATTAATTTCAGGAAGAAATATAATTGTTGCAAATGGAAATAGTACGCTAACAGTGAAGGGTGACATATATGCAAAGGGTACAGGAAATAGTATAGAAGAAAATAAACCCTATGAAAACTATGGAGGAGTTTTAGTAGGAATTGATTCTGAAGCTATAGAAAACTTAAAGTCAGGTAATGCAAGTGTAAATACAACAACTATAGAAAGTATGGGTAGCACCTATGGAAATTTGGTAGTTGAAGGTAATATATATACTGGATATGTAGATTCAAATGAAAACTTAATAAGTGGCTTTGTTAGAACAGTAACAGAAGGTTCTAAAATAGAGGTTAAGGAGAACCAAAATGGACAGGGTGGAGATGTTTGGTGCCATTCAATTGTAACAGATGAAAAGGCTAAAGATTCAAATATAAAAGTTAAGAATGCATATATCGCAGATAACGTATCTTTATATGCAAAAAATAGTGAAATCAATATTGACAATGACCTTGTATCATACGAGGAAGCAAACAGCAATACTAATTATAACAGTTCGTCTTCTGTTATTATAAACGACACCTTATCTAAACTTAGAATAGGCGGTAGAGTAATTTTATTTGGAGTTGCCTTTGTTGATGAATTGGTTAGAGGTGGTAATCCATTTAAAACTTTAGAGACTACTGCAATAAATCCAAACTTTATAATTTATAACTATATGGGTGATAAAGAAAAATATAATAGTCATTTTAATGATTATTCCTTGAAAAGTGATCATAATTTTAAATTAAATCTTTTTGAACCGATAATAAATGCCACTATTGGTAAATCAATTGGTTTTATTTTGGATTATCTTTATTTTTCAAAAGTAGACAATATCAATTTTGATTACCAATATGATTTTGGAAACAGCATAGAAATTAATGAAACAAAAATATCACAGAGCTACTTTCCTTATTTTTTAATAGCCAATAACAAAATATATAAATTAGGTAGTGAAAATATAGATTCTATCAATAATATTGATACTATAAAATCAAGGGTTGCTGAGCTTGAATTAAAGGATGGTTTAAGTGAAAGTTCAGCGAGGGATGAATCAAGAAAAAAGAAGGCTGAAATGTTAGAGAAAGTACATTTTAAAGATAAAGGATTAGTTTCTAATTCATTTTTTGACTATATAGATTTAGATTATTTAAATAATTTACCAGGAAAAAAGATTGAAATTATAGGTGATAAAACATATGTATTAATTCAAGATGGAGATATTGAGATACAAGACTTAAAAAATTATGATGGATGTAGTGTTTTCCTATATAGTAATGGAAATATTTCCCTAAATAGCAGTGAAAGTACAAAAATATATGGTACTATTATTTCCAATGGAGACTTGATTATTAAAGGGAAAAATATTACAATAGAAGCAAATAAAGAAAATTCAAAAGAGTTAATAAACTTCTACTTAAGTAATAAAAAGGAAGATTGTCAGAAATTCTATAGATTTATTGCAAAGGGTATTACAGCTGATGATTATTATCAACAAGACATTTATGCAGGGCTTGAAGAAAAGGCAAAAACTAATATTTTAATTAAATCTAAAAGGCAAATAGTTATAAAATAGCCCTAAGGGGTTTAGGAGGTGAAAACCTTGAAAAAAAGAATACTTGCTTTAGTTTTGGTTTTAGCTATTGTTTTAGGCATCGGATGGAGTAGAATGACAAAAGCTTCAGGTGTGCAGGATTTTAGTGCAAAAATTTTAACTCAAAGCGAACTAATAAGGATAGGACAAGAAGTTGAATTGCAGTTTAACTATAAAATAAATGGACAGGGCAATAATATATCCAATATATGTATAACTTATCCTATACCTGCTAACTTTGAAGTATCAACTTTACCAGATAGATGGAATATAGTTGGCAATACACTAAAGGGCAATGATTTAAATTTTAATCCAAATGGAAGTATTTCATTTAGCGTAAAGTTGAAGTCAAAATCCATAGGTAAATTAGAAAATTTTGGGATTGCTACATTGACGTATAATTATAATAAAGGAAATGATAAGACGAAAGATGTGACTTCAGAGACCTTAACTGACCAAGTAAAACTATTTAATAGAGTAAGCAATGCTCCACTAAGTTCATTAATCATAGATCCAACAAACATAAACATAGAGGCAAACATAAAGAATAGAAGAACCGATGAAAATGGAAATGGTTATATCTATTTAGACGAACCCTTAGAAGTTGAATACAAATTAACTCCTCAGGGTGAAATAAATGTTGACAGAAATCCAGTAGATATTGTTTTAGTAGTGGATACATCTGGGTCGATGCAGATGACAAATACTTATAGAGATATTTATGAAATTGATTTTGATGGTTATGTAAAACGCAAAAATACTAATCATATATATAAATACATTGTTGAGAAGTATTATAGATATTATGGAATATGGGAAAAATATACTTACTATACAGATTCTAAGGCAATAAAGGAATATTATTATAATAGAGTAGAAAATAGTAATTTATATTATAAGTCTTATGATAATCAACAATATATTAATACAAAAATGTATAAAACTATATTGGCTGCCAAGAATTTAATAAACAAAATGTCTGATGAGAGTAAAGGTAAAGATGACAAGGTTGCAATTGTTGATTTTGATACGAGAGTCAATAATCCTAATGATTCTCTGTTAAGCATTAATTCTGAAGAAAACAAGCAGATTTTACTTAATAGAGTTGATAGAATGTTTGGAAACGGCGGAACCAATATTTATGAAGGACTTTTAATAGCAGAAAAACATTTAGATGCTGATAGTAGAGATGTTGAAAAACATATAATTGTTTTAACAGATGGAATGCCGACATTTTATGTTAATGGTAATACGATAAATGATTATAAAACTAAATATGGTGAGAATATTAAAGTTTTTGGAGATTATTTAGGCCCTGGGAATAAACCAGATGAAATAACAAAAAGCATAACCAAAAATAAGGTAAGTGAGTTAAAATCAAAGTATAAAGTGCATTTTGTTGCTTTAAATACTGAAGTAGGAGATATAGATGTTAATTTCTTTAATCAAATTAAACAAATAGAAGCTGGAATTTCTGAAATAATAGATAATGCAGATAATTTACAGAGCTTGTTTAATGAAATTTATAAATCTATAACTAAGTCTACTGTATATACAAATATAAAATTAGAACAAAACCTACCTTCCAAGCTTCAGGTTGAAGAAGTATATGTTAATGGAATAAAGTTAGACAATACACAATATAGTATTGAAAATGGAAAATTAAACATCAATTTAGATAGCATTGTATTTGAAAACAAAAAAGGTACCCCATCACCAGTAACTATTAATGTAAAATACAAATCCAATGATACAGGTGTTATAAATTTAAATGAGGCAATAATTAGTGGCCAAAAATTAGTAGAGGGCTTAAGTTATGACTATACAAATAGCTGTCAAATAGGAAGCATTGAAATAAGGTCAAGAGATTTTTATAACTATGTAAATTTCAATAAAATTGAGATTAATAGAAACTTAATACCAAACAACACTTATGTTACAGTAAAAGTAGATATAACAAATAGACAATTGTTCAATATGGATTCAAATGCAAGAGTTGAGTTGATTTTAACTCCTATTACCGATGGTGATGTTGAAACTACTAAGGATGGACAGCAGAATAATTTCTTATTTAACGCTTCAGCAGAAAGTAGAAGTGATAGATTTAAATTTAGGATAACAGATGACAATGTAAAGGATAAAGAAGTTACTTTAAGAGTTACTGCTATAAAGGTAACTTATAAAGGCGTAGAGTATAATATAACTCAAGATATTTATAAGTATTTTGGTAATGAAACCCCTTCAATTCCTGTAATGGTTAAAAAGTTTACATTGAGATAAAGTGGCAAATTGCCACTTTTTCTTTTTGTTTTCGTAACCAATTATTTACTATTTTAAAAGTAGGTTGTTATAAAATTAAATTAAGAAAACATAAAGAATTAGGGGTTGGGATTATGAGAAGAAAAATATATATTGTCCTCATAATATTACTTTTTTCACTTCTTCTTTTGATGTCACCTAAGATATATATTGGGTTTTAGTATTTCTTGTAATATAGCCTCATAAATGTTAAAATATATATCTACAAAACTTTGATGTTGGAGGAATACTATGAGGCTACCAGAGAAGTTTTTAGATAGAATGAAGGAGCTTTTAAAGGATGAGTTTGATGATTTTTTAAAGAGCTATGAAGGAGATAGATATCAGGGAATTAGAGTAAATACTCTAAAGATTAGCGTTGAGGATTTTTTAGAGCTATCTCCCTATAAAATATTAGACAGAGTGCCTTGGGAGGAGAGGGGTTTTTATATAGAGGAGGAAAAGCCAGGAAAGGACCCCTATCACGCAGCAGGGCTTTTTTATGTGCAGGAACCAAGTGCAATGTCTGTTGCACCACAGGTACAAATTAAAAAAGGAGAAAAAGTATTAGACCTTTGTGCATCCCCAGGTGGTAAATCCACACAGGCGGCATCATATTTGCAAGGAGAAGGACTTCTTGTTTCGAATGAAATAAAGCTAAAAAGAGCCCAAATACTTGTTCAAAATATAGAAAGAATGGGAATTAAAAATGCTGTTGTTACCAACAACTCACCAGAGGAGTTAGAGAGGGTATTTATAGGATATTTTGATAAGGTTATAGTAGATGCACCCTGTTCTGGAGAGGGTATGTTTAAAAAGGACAAGGATGCCTTGAATTATTGGAGTGTGGA
This sequence comes from Caloramator sp. ALD01, assembly GCF_000472625.1. Lineage (NCBI taxonomy): Bacteria > Bacillati > Bacillota > Clostridia > Eubacteriales > Clostridiaceae > Caloramator > Caloramator sp. ALD01. The sequence continues at coordinate 35,814 of NZ_AXAA01000008.1, read as the reverse complement.
AAATGTCCTAAACTATCAGGCAATGCAAAGGCCTATCTTAAGGTCAGCTGCAAATATGCTAAAGCCTGGTGGACTTATGGTATATTCAACCTGTACATTTTCAATTGAGGAAAATGAGTATGTGATAGATGAATTTTTAAGGGAAAATAAAAACTTTGAAATTGTTAACATAGAAAAGAAATATGGTTTTAGGGAAGGATTTTACGAAGTCTTTAATAATCCAGAGCTTAAAAAGGTTGCAAGGCTTATGCCCCATAGACTTAAGGGAGAAGGCCACTTCCTTGCTCTACTGAAAAAGCTTGATGGAGACGTTGAAGAACCTAAAATGCTAAAGAGTAACATAGGCAAAAGGGATATAGATGATTTTAGAAGATTTGTTAAGGATACCTTGAAGTTTGAGTTTGATGATGAGAGACTTATCTTAAGAGGAGATAGGCTCTACTATGTTCCTGATGATTGCTTTGACTTAAAGGATTTAAATGTACTTCGTCCTGGAATACTTCTTGGAGAGTTTAAGAAAAATAGGTTTGAACCAGATTATGCCCTATCTGCAACTTTAAAGATGGATGAAGTTTATAGAAATATAAATTTTACAAGGGATTCAGAGGAAATAAGGAAATATATAGAAGGTTATACCTTAAACATAGATTTAGAGGATGGATGGTACCTTATAAATGTTGATGGCTACTCCTTAAGCTTTGGAAAAGTTGCAAAGGGAGTGCTAAAGAATTATTTCCCAAAAGCCCTAAGATGGCAATAGAGAAGGTAAGCATAAAGGCTTAGCTTAGGCTGTTGAAAAAGTTATATATTGATTAGCCCCATGAAGGATTTCTTGGGCATCGATTCATTTCGCTAAGCAATTCTAAGCTTTTCTTTGTTTGAAAAAGNAAGCTTTTCTTTGTTTGAAAAAGTCCTACCCTCGCGATGCCATCGTCCTGATGGCCGCTCGGCTCGGCACGTCCTGTGCCGAATTACGGACTTTTCCAAAGTCGAAAAGCAAGAATTGCTATAGCTCATGAAAGAGCCCATTGAAATCCATTCATGGGGCTTTTTCAAAATTTAGCTAACAAATAGGTTTATCAACAATCTCAGGTAAGCTTAAGGCTTACCTTTTTTATATCTAAAATAATATTCAGGTGTCTTTTCATCAATTGTTTCAAATACATAACCCTTCTCTTTAAAATAGTCTATAATTTTTGGCAGTGCCACTACTGTGTTTTTATCTGTCTCACTACAGTGCATAAGAAGAAAAACAGTATTCCATTTTTTGCTTGTCTTAATGGCCTCTTTATATAAAACATCTGGTGATTTACTTGGTACATATCCATCTGAAATCCTTGCATTCCAATCATATACCTTATATCCCAAATCGTGTAGTTTTTCGTGAAAATCTTCATCAAGATGTCCTATGCTTCCACCCGGGAATCTTATTATTTTGGGTCTAACTCCAATTACATTGTATACGGCATCCTCTGTTTTTTTCATCTCTTCAATAAAGGTATCCTCACTTTTATATATTTGCTTCATTTTATGTGTATAGGAATGAAGTCCTATTGAGTGCCCTTCATTATACATTCGCTTAACTATTTCAGCTCTATCTTCAACCTTATTTCCTATTAAAAAGAAGGTGGCTTTAACCTCCTTTTCCTTTAAAATATCTAATATTTGATTGGTAATTTTATAACTTGGGCCATCGTCAAAGGTAAGATAAATAGTCTTTACTGTAGAGGAATCATCTACAGCTGCTCTATAGGTTAGTTCTATATTAGACAAAGTAAAAAGAATAAATCCTGTGAGAAGAAAGCATAAAATAGATAAAAATTTATTTTTCACAATATCAACTCCTATTATATCTTAAATTTATTATGGACGATTTCAATAATAACAATACAATGAGAATCTCTCTTTTGTAGAGGGTTTAGAAATATTATTAGATTTAAACCAGTTTCATTAATTCTTTTAATGTATAATTAAATATCTGGATTTAATATAATTTAGTATGTGAATAAATGGCAATATAGCTGTTTTTGTTTTAGAAATTATAAGGGGGAGAAATATGGAACATTTGAATGAATCAAGGTATAGTCTATTAAGGCTTATATTGTTTTTGCTAATTATTTTTGTATCCTTAAATCTTTTAGGAGTTAGGGTATTTAAATTAGATGTAGACTATTTAAACTCCTTTTCAGCTGTATTTATAAGCATAATACTTGAGGCAATACCCTTTATACTTTTAGGCTCCTTTATTTCAGCAGTGATTCAGGTTTTTGTATCCGATGCAACAATAAAGAGATTGATACCTAAAAATAGAGTAGTTGCAATTTTTACAGCATCCCTACTTGGACTTTTTATTCCTATCTGTGAATGCGGAATAATACCTGTTGTTAGAAGACTTATAAAAAAGGGAGTTCCAAGTTATGTTGCAATAACATTTATGCTTTCTTGTCCAATAATCAATCCAGTTGTAATTTTATCTACATACAATGCCTTCTATGATATGAAATATATGGTGGCACTTCGTGTAGGTTTTGGTATTTTAATTTCTGTTTTGATAGGTCTTCTGCTTTGGTATCTTGAAGGGGATAAAAACGTATTAAACAATACCTTCGAACATAACCACTGTTCCTGTGGCCATTCCCACCATTATAGTTCAAGGCTCTATGAAATTTTAGATCACACAAGCCACGAATTTTTAGATATAGGAAAGTTTTTGATATTTGGTGCATTTATTTCTTCTATAATGCAGACATCAAATGTACGCTCTGTAATAGCAAACTATTCCTCAGATAGCTTTTTATCTGTTATGGCTATGGGTATTTTCGCATATGTTATATCTCTATGCTCTGAGGCAGATGCCTTTATAGCAAGGACCTTTGTACAACAGTTTACGCTGGGTTCTATTGCTACCTTTTTAATTCTTGGCCCAATGATAGACATTAAAAATACCTTAATACTGTTTTCATCCTTTAAAAAGAGGTTTGCAGTTGAGCTTATACTTTTAATATTTTTACTTTGTATTTTATTTGGAACATTTATAAATATATCATTGCTATTGAGGTGAGTATATGAGATTTGAGAATATATTATGGGCGGGAATTTTGTTTTTGCTTTTTTTAATATTGTCTATCTTAAATATTACAGGTAAAATATTTTATTTTCTTCATCCAAGGCTTTTTATATATAGTATCTTTGCATCGGTTATGCTTTTTATTTTATTTTTATTTGAGGTTTACAAGCTATTTAAGGAAAAACACCATCACTACCATAAAATAAGGATATTACCATATTTTATATTTTTAATTTTTATTTTCGTGGCAGGAACCTATGAGTTTGAAAATGCTTCACAAAATATAGCACAAAACAAAGAAGCAAATTTTACATTTCCAATAAAAACAGCAGGCAGAGTTTTAGGGGACGGTTTAACAGAGGTTAAGAACAGTAATTATTTAGACGTAATGGATGAGCTTCATAAAAATTTAGATAGATATGAGGGAAGAGAAATTGTAATTGATGGATTTGTGTTTAAGGATAAGAGCTTTAATGAAAATCAATTTGTTGTGGCAAGAATGCTCATAACTTGCTGTGCAGCGGATGCACAGATAATTGGATTAATGGTTGAGGGAGAAAATAATTTAAAAGAAAATGAATGGGTTAGAGTTGAAGGTGTTATAAAAAAGGGAGTATATAATGGAGAAATAATACCTGTCATCAAATGTAAGGGCGTGAAATTGATTGAAAAACCGAAGGAGGAATATATTTATCCATAAATTTTGATATAAAGGGTTTAAAAGGAATATTTAATTAATAAATTAACAAAAATAAAGTTTGAAATAATCAAAAAAATATGTAATACTATAACAAATACTTTTTTAAGGGAGGAAATTAAATGGGCAAGATAAATGGCAAGATTATTGCAATAGCATTAGTAGTTTTAGTAGTACTTTGGGGTGTAGGAAGCTATAATGGGCTTGTAGCTTTAGATCAAAAAACAAAGGAATCCTACAGCCAGATACAAAATCAGCTACAAAGAAGAGCAGACTTAATACCAAACTTAGTTGAAACAGTAAAGGGATATGCAAAGCAGGAAAGGGAAGTTATTCAGTCTGTAACAGATGCAAGAGCAAAGCTTGCAGGGGCAAGGACTCCACAGGAACAGGCTGCTGCAAATAATGAATTAAATAGTGCACTTTCAAGGTTATTAGTTGTTGTTGAAAATTATCCAAATCTAAAGTCAGATGCAAACTTTAGACAGCTTATGGATGAACTTGCTGGAACTGAAAACAGGATAGCAGTTGCAAGACGCGACTATAATGCTGCTGTTAAGGAGTATAATGTAAAAATAAAAAGGTTCCCTACAGTGATTATGGCAAGATTGTTTGGTTTCAATGAAAAACAATATTTTGAGGCAAATCCAAATGCACAAAATCCGCCAGAAGTTAAGTTTTAGGGGGGAACTTTATGAAGAAAAAAATCCTCCCCTTAAGTTTAGTAATACTGCTGTTCTTTAGCATAACAGCCCTTGCTGAACCTATATTTTTAAAACCAACAGATTATAAATATTTCAATGACTTTGCAAATATAATAGACGCAAGTTCGAGGGACAAAATACTTCAAATTGGAAGTGAGCTTTATTCAAAGACAGGTGCTGAAGTAACAGTTGTAACAATAGACTCAACTGAGGGTTTGGGTATAGAGGAATATGCAATTGTACTTTTTAGAAGCTGGGGCATAGGACAGAAGGGAAAGGATAATGGAGTGCTTCTTTTAGTTGCAGTTAAAGATAGAAGGATGAGAATTGAAGTCGGATATGGACTTGAGGGAGCACTTCCAGATGGCAAAACAGGACGAATTAGGGATGAGTATATACTTCCTTATTTTAAGCAGGAAGACTACTCAAAGGGGATACTTCTTGGATATCAAGCACTCTGCAGTGAAGTTGCAAGGGAATATGGTGTTCAGCTTGAGTCTTTAGATAAAAATATACCTCCTATCCGAAGTGGTAGTACATCTAAAACTGATACAAATATCATTTTCATTATAATATTTATAATAGTTCTATTAGGATTAGATGGTGTATTTTTTAGAGGAACACTTTTAAGAACTTTACTTTATATACTATTTAGCTCAAATAATAGAGGAGGGCCAAGAGGCGGCTACGGAGAAGGAGGCTTTTTCGGAGGTGGAGGCTCATCTGGTGGCGGCTTTGGAGGCTTTGGGGGAGGCTCCTCGGGTGGTGGCGGCTCCTCAGGTAGCTGGTAAAAAAGTCCCCCAATTCTGGGGGACTTTTTTAGTGGGCTGCCTTGACCTCTGTCCAGATTTTATCGTATTCCTTTAGCATATCCGATAAATCCTTATATACTTCACATCTCTTTAAAACTTCTTCATCAGGATATGCCGTTTTATCATACTTGGTTTCTTCATCAAGAAGCTTATATGCCTCCTTATGTGGTGTAGAGTAGCCTATATATTCTGTGTTTTTCTTTGCAATTTCTGTTTCGCACATAAAGTTAATAAACATTTCAGCTTCCTTCTTGTGCTTTGAGGTCTTTGGAATTACCATACAGTCTACAAAAAGGTTACTTCCTTCCTTTGGAACTGCAAACTCTAAATCAGGATTTTGTTGTTTCATAAATACAGCATCTCCAGCCCAAGCTACAGCAAGTGCAGCCTCACCAGATATCATCTTATCCTTTATTTCATCCCCAACATATGCAAGTACAAGAGGTTTTTGTTTAATAAGTTCTTGTTTTGCCTGTTCCAATTTGTCCTTATCAGTTGTGTTTAATGAATATCCAAGCTTTTGAAGTGCAACACCAATAGACTCCCTTTGGCTGTCAAGCATAAGTATTTGTTTTTTATATTTTTCATTCCAAAGTATATTCCAGCTGTCAACAGGGTCAGATACCATCTTTTTGTTATACACTATTCCAACAACACCCCACATATATGGAACGGAGTATTCGTTGTTTGGGTCAAATTCAAGTCCCTTAAATTTTTCATCTATATACTTATAGTTTGGAACATTTGAAAAGTCAATCTTTTGTAGCATATTTTCCTTTATCATCTTTGAAATCATATAATCAGATGGAATAGCCACATCATAGGCTGTGCCTCCAGATTTTATTTTAACGTACATATCCTCATTTGTAGCGAAGGTTTCATAGTTAACCTTTATTCCATATTTATTTTCAAATTCAGATATAACAGATTCATCAATATAATCTCCCCAGTTATATATATTAAGTGTTACTTTTTCTTCCTTAGAACAAGATGTAAATGGGAGCATAATAAGTACCATCAGAAAAACAGCTAAAAATTTATTTATTTTTTTCAATTAAACTCATCTCCCTTTCTTCCTTATTTGTTATTTTATTTATAAGAAGCAGAAGTATTAAAACAGTTAAAAAGAGCAGAGTAGATAGAGCATTTATTTCAGGTTTTATACCACGCCTTGCCATCGAATAAATAGTTATAGATAGGTTTGATACACCGCTTCCTGTTGTAAAAAAGCTAATTACAAAATCATCAACTGACAGGGTAAAAGCAAGCAGTGCACCACTAATAATTCCAGGCATAATCTCTGGTATTATTACCTTCCTTAATGCATAGGAGGGTGTTGCACCAAGATCAAGGGCAGCTTCATATATATTTGGGTTTAGCTGCTTTAATTTAGGTAGTACAGATAAAACAACATAGGGAAGACAAAAGGTTATGTGGGATATAATCATTGTAAAGAGCCCTAATTTTAAATTTAGTGCAATAAACAAAACCATTAAAGAGATTGCAGTAACTATATCAGGATTTAAAACAGGAAGATAGGTTATATTTAAAAGTATCTTCTTTTGTCTTCTATGCATATTGTGTATTCCTATTGCAGCAAGTGTGCCTAAAAACGTTGAAACTGCAGATGCAATAACTGCAACAAGCAGAGTATAGTACATAGCTCGCATAATTTGTCTATCCTTAAAGAGCATAGAGTACCATTTAAATGTAAAGCCTGTAAAGCTTCCCCTCGATTTTGATTCATTAAAGGAAAATACAATAAGTATTATGATGGGGGCATAAAGGAAAAAATATATAAGAGCAGTGTATACTCTCTTTAAAACTTTATTTACCATAGATTTACCCCCTCCTTATCCTTATCAAATCGGTTCATAATTCCCATTGATATTAATATAATAACCATCATAACGATAGATATTGCAGAACCAAAATTCCAGTCACCAACATTTATAAACTGTTGTTCAATTAAATTTCCAATTAATGTGAATTGGCCTCCACCAAGTAGTCTTGAAATTGCAAAGGTTGTAACAGAAGGCATAAAAACCATTGTTATACCAGATATTACACCTGGTAGACTAAGTGGAAGTGTGACCTTTATAAAAGTTATGATTTTATTTGCTCCAAGGTCATTTGCAGCCTCAATTAGGCTTCTATCTATTTTAATTAGAACTGTATAGATTGGTAGAACCATAAAGGGTAAAAAGTTATATACCATACCTAATACTACTGCACTGTTTGTATACATTATATTTAAAGGGCCTAAACCAATAGACGTTAAGAATTTATTTAATATACCGTTCTTTTCAAGCAGCGTCATCCAAGCATAGGTTCTTAAAAGAAAATTCATCCACATAGGAATTAAAAACAAAAGAATTAGAGTATTTCTGTGTTTTATATTTGCTTTTGATATTATATAAGCAATAGGATAGCCTAAAAGTAGGCATATAATAGTACTTATTAGTGCAAGGTTTATTGAACGAAGTAAAACCTCAAGATATATTGGTTCGAAAAATCTAATAAAATTTGAAAAAGTTATTCCAGAATTTAATCCATTTTTAAAGGTAAGGCTATATAGTAAAACAAGAAATAGTGGGAGTACAGCAAAAATTGTCATCCAAAAGAGGTAGGGGTAAGCATAATTTTTCCTCTTCATCCTACCTCACCTTTTTCATAATATGTATGTTGTCGGGCTCAACATCAAGGTAAACCCTTGTTCCCTTAGGTTCCATCTTGGTGCTGTGTATCTTAAAGGTATAATTTTTAGTGTTTACTGTCATTTCATAGTGTACTCCCTTAAATATTACGTTTTCTATATAGCCTTCTATTTTACCGTTGTTTTCTCGGGAAAGTGTGATATCCTCAGGTCTAATAACTACATCAACAGGTTCGTTATTATCAAATCCCTTATCAACACATTTAAATTTAACTCCAAATATTTCAACAAGGAAGTCCTCAAGCATAATTCCATCTATTATATTGCTCTCACCTATAAAGTCTGCAACAAAGGCGTTTTTAGGTTCGTTATAAATATCTTCGGGACGGCCTATCTGCTGGATAACTCCCTCATTCATAACAACGACTGTATCTGACATTGTTAAGGCTTCCTCTTGGTCGTGGGTTACAAATATAAATGTTATTCCAAGGGACCGCTGCATTTTTTTAAGCTCCGTCTGCATTTCTTTTCTAAGTTTTAAATCAAGGGCACCTAAGGGTTCATCTAATAAAAGTACATCAGGTTCATTTACAAGGGCCCTTGCAATTGCAACTCTTTGTTGTTGTCCACCACTTAGGGAGGATATCTCTCTTTTTTCAAATCCATCAAGGTTTACAAGGGAAAGCATATTTTTAACTCTCCTTTGTATTTCGCCCTCACTTACCTTTTTTATTTTAAGCCCAAAGGCAATATTCTCAAAAACATTTAGGTGTGGAAAGAGTGCATACTTTTGGAATACGGTATTTACCTTTCTTTGATAGGGTGGAAGATTAGTTATATCTTTTCCCTCAAAGTATATTTTCCCACTGGTTGGGGTTTCAAACCCTCCAATTAATCTTAAGGTTGTTGTTTTACCACACCCACTTGGTCCTAATAGAGTTATGAATTCATTTTTTCTTACATAAAGATTCAAATTTTTAATAACAGTATTATCATCGTAAATTTTAGTTATGTTGTTAAGTTCAAGTATTTTTTCTGACAATTTATATCCTCCCTTCATTAAAAAGTAGGTGGACTCGAAATCCATAATACCTGCGATTTTGTTTTACAATTATTTTTAATATAATGATTTGAATTTGGTTTAAAATAAAAACATTCTCCTTTTTTGAGCTTATATTTTTTGTTTCCTATAAAAAGGATAATAGAACCGCTTAAAACATATCCAAATTCTTCACCATCGTGGGGTGTATCAACCTCTGATGAACCTCCTTCATCAAGGGTAATAATTATAGGCTCCATAATATTTTTTTGAGCATTTGGAACTATCCAGCTTATAATGTTTTTTAGCTCTTCGTTTTCCTTTTCGAAGGCGTCCTCCTTTTTAAAGACAACCTTTTCATCACTGTCATCATTAAAAAAATCCTTGATGTTTGTTCCAAGGCATTCTAGTATGTCCATCAAAGTTGCAATAGAAGGGGATGTTAAATCCCTTTCAAGTTGAGATATAAAGCCCTTTGATAGTTCGCACCTATCGGCAAGTTCCTCCTGTGTTAGGCCATTTTTAATTCTTAATTCCTTGATTTTTTCACCTATCCTCATTTTTACACCCTTTACTATTATATTAAACTTTTTGTTTACTATTACTAAACATATATAATTATATAACATAGGTAAAAAAAGTCAATATATTAAATTAATAGAAGTGTATTTTATTAATAAGTGAAACATCCATTTCTATAAGTGGGTTATGAATGTTACTTGACTTGAAAAATAAAAATAAATACATAGCAAAAACCCAAGCTAAACTCAAAAACATAGTGGTATCGTTTGGGAGGAAACAGTCCTTTGAGAGGGTGGGTAGTTTGCTCTAATTGTAGTATTGACAATGAAGCTGCCACCTTTATAGGTGTATGTAATTAACTAAGAAAGGAGCTAATAAATCACTTATTAGCTCCTTTTGATATATTTTAAGGTAATATATGGATAATGTCACATTTCACCTGGGTGGGAAACCTCCGAAAAAATCAAATCATTTTCAAAAGTATACTATATATAGCAGCACAAATTATCTCTTATACACTATATATAGTGGTGACATTTTTTAAGGTATCATTTTTTCGGAGCTCTTGGTGGCACTTTTATAGCTGTATAAATCCTATTTTTCTTTGCATTTTTCTTAGAGTTTTATTTGCCACATAGTTTGCCTTTTCGGCACCTTTTCTGTATATTGATTCAAGGTATGCTTTGTCCGATAGAAGTTTGTTTACCTCATCTTGAATTGGCTTTAGCTCTTCAATTATAATTTCTGCAACATCCTGCTTTAGCTTTGCATATCCCTGACCTTCATAGTCTGCTACTATATTTTCAGGCTTTTTTCCTGTGATTGCAGATATAATGTTAATTAAGTTCTTTATTCCAGGCTGTTCGTCTGTATAGTTAATAACTCCAACAGTATCTGTTACAGCTCTTGAAATCTTCTTTCTAATTACATCTGGTGAATCGTTTATTAATATATATCCATTTGGATTATCCTCTGATTTTGACATTTTCTTTTCGGGGTTTTGTAGGTCCATTATTTTTGCTCCAGCCTCAGGTATATATGCCTCTGGGACCTTAAAGGTTGGGCTATATAAATTATTAAACCTAATTGCTATGTCCCTTGCAAGTTCAAGATGCTGCTTTTGGTCCCTTCCAACAGGCACAAGGTCTGTGTTATATAAAAGTATGTCGGCTGCCATAAGTACAGGATAGTTGAAAAGTCCTGCACTAATGCTCTCACCAAGCTTTTGAGATTTATCCTTATATTGTGTCATTCTGCTAAGCTCTCCCATATAGGTAAAGCAGTTTAAAAGCCATTGTGCCTCACTGTGGGCAGGAACGTGGGATTGAATAAATAGAGTACATTTATCAGGGTCTATACCTGATGCTATGTAGGTTGCAAGTATTTGAAGTGTACGAGCCCTTAAATCCTTTGGTTCCTGTTTTACTGTGATTGCGTGAAGGTCAACAACACAGAAATATGAATCATATTCCTCCTGAAGTTTTACCCAATTTTTTATAGCACCTAAATAGTTACCTAAGGTTAATTCACCAGAGGGTTTAATTCCACTAAACAATACCTTTTTTTGTTCTTCCATAATAATCCTCCTTTCAAATGTATAAAAATAAAAGCCCTATGCAAAGCATAGGGCGTAAAATTACGCGGTACCACCTATTTCAAGAAGCAAAGGCTTCTCCTCTGAAGGATACAAACATATCCTGCTCCTTTAACGGTGAGCCTCCGTTTTAGGCTACTTAAAGTTCACCCAAATCCTCAAGGACCCATTCGGCCTATGGTAAGTTACTGCATTTCCACCCCCAGCAGCTCTCTTTAAACATCCCATATGCTTACTTGCTTCCCTTCATCGGATTTTTACATTTTATTTTTATTATCTTATTATATGCAAAAAATACACAGCTTACAAGTATTTTATAAAATTTTCTATGCATAAAAATTAATAAAATATTACAAAAATTTCACATATATTAACTTTTGTAAATATTGTGGTATAATATTTTAGACTACTTATGAAAAGAGGGACAAAAGGTGAAGATACTTGTTGTTTCAGATAGAGAATCAAGCTATATATGGGACCATTTTGATAAAAAAAGGTTTGAAGGGATAGACCTTATAATTTCCTGTGGTGATTTAAAGGCAGAATATCTGTCTTTTTTAGTAACTATGATAAATGCACCTTTATTTTATGTCCACGGAAATCACGATAGAAGCTATATAAACAATCCTCCTGAGGGATGTACCTGTATAGATGATAAAATAGTAGTATTCAATGGTATAAGAATATTAGGTATCGGTGGAAGCCCTCTATACAATGGAAAGGAATTTCAATATACAGAAAAGCAGATGGAAAAGAGGGTGCAGAGGCTTATACCTAAAATTTGGTGGTATGGAGGCTTTGATATTTTAGTAACCCACACACCTGCCTTTGGACTTGGCGATGCACCTGATGTTGTACATACGGGGTTTAGAGTGTTTAGAAAACTGCTTGATAAGTATAAGCCTAAGTACTTTCTTCACGGACACCAGCACCTAAACTATGCAAATGGAACAAGAATAATAAACTACAACGAAACAACTATAATAAATGGATACAGATACCATATATTCGACTACTAAAAAGTGCCACCCAGGTGAAATGTGACATTACCATATTATGTAACATTTCACCTGGGTGGGAGACCTTCGAAAAAATCAAATCGTTTTTTAAAACATACCATTTATTGTATCTTGTACTATATTTATATACTTATGTTGTGGTGGCGATTTTTAAGATATCATTTTTTCAGAACTCTTGGTGGCAAATCTAAAATTAATTTTTTATTAAGTTTCTAATAGAACTACATTATCAACATACCACTTCATTGAAAGTATCTGTTCATATGTTGCAGTGTCTCCCTTTTCGATTCTAAGCATTCCTGTATTATCGTATATAGGACCTGTAAAGGGATTATACAGCCCATCTGCAATCATTCGTTTCATAAATTCAACAAGTTTTTGTGTCTCTTCAGGAACATCGTTTTTAGAGTAGTAAATATCCAAAACTCCTGCATCAATTCCCCACCAGAAGTTATAGGACTTGTTTGTTCCTGTAAATATATCTGTGATATTTTTTACCTGTTCATTCAAAACGCTCTTTAATATCTTTTCATAGAATATTCCCCATCTCCAAATAGGAGCAGCGTAGTACTTTTCAGGTTTTTGAGTTTCACTATTTATTGATGTTAGCATAGAATAAACGCCAAACATCTTTGTTACAGGATGATTTACATCTATAGTCATATTAGAGATTATATCAACACCAAGTTCGATTAATTTTTTATCTGCATCTATAGACTTATCTCCCTTATTCCAATCTCCAGTCCAGGAAACATAAACTGAAGCATAAGGGTTTACAAGCTTTGCACCAAGTGAAAAGGCATTTATAGAACTTATTACCTCGTGGCTTGGCGATGTTGCAACATATCCTATTTTGTTATTTTTAGTCAGTGCACCTGCAATAAGACCAGTTAAAAACCTTGGCTCATAGGTTCTTCCAAAATAGTTATTAACCTGTGTATAGGGCGAAAACTCCGAACAGTTAAAGAACTTTATATCAGGGTATTCGAGGGCACATTTTAATGTTTCCTTATGGTATATAGGACTTGTTGTAAATATTACATCATATCCAACCTCGGCAAGATCCTTAAATACGTTATATGCACCTTCTCCAAAGGGTACATTTTCAACATATTCAGTAGAAACCTGTTCCTTTAGTACCTCCTCTATATGTTGTCTTCCAAGCTCGTGGGCATAAGTCCATCCCGATGATTCAATGGTTCCAGCATAGGCAAATAGAACCTTAAGCTTCTTTTTAGGTATAACAAATGTACTTAATGTTTGGATTAAATTTTCCTTAACCTCAAGTGGAGAGGTTTGTATGTTTGCATAGTCAACATTTGATAAGGATTTAAGTTCAGGAATTAAAAGCCTTATTCTTTGAGTTACCTCTTCCTTAGAAGTATCAATAAAGGGTAGTCCATATAGCTTAAAGTATTCAAATAGTGCATCTCCAGTGGTTATAGGGATGTTTTTACCACCTAAGGATATATATATTTCCCTAAAGGGTATATAAATATATCTTTCGAAATACTTATATCTATTTTCCTTAAATGCCTCTGATTCGATATTGAGACTATCTATGGCCTTTAAAAGCCTGTTAAATCTATTTTTTTTGCTAAAATAAATTGAATTTAATCCTGTTATTTTATTAAAATTCAAAAACTCATAGTATATCTTTATATCGTGGTTGTTTTCATCGTATTTTGGAATAATTCTTGTTACATCTGCAGGTATCGAATAGGCATCAAAATACTTTAAAACGCTAACCCTTTTGTTGCCCTCAACCACATAAAACCAGTTTAGATACTCGTAAACCTTGATAGGATCCCTTATTCCCTCCTCAAGATGGGCAGCACATAGGTTTACCCATTTTGTCTGCATTTCTGTGTTTTCGTTTAAAAGGGGCATAAAGTTTCGTGCAAAGGACAAACTCCTAAGGTGTGAATAAGTTCCAACAACCTTCTTAAGGGGTATTTCAACAATTCCAAGATTAACTTCTGAAACAATATCTGTATTTTTAATAACACCCTCAAGGGATGGAAGATACCCAGACTCACCCTTTGAGGCGTATTTATTGTATTCCTTTATAGCTAAACGTCTTGCCGCAGAATAATGCTCTCTTGCTTCATTCAAAACATTATTTTTCATCTACATCACCCTTAAAAGTCAAACTATAGTTTATATTATATTCTACAATATTTAAAAAAAATAGCAAAGAAAATATTAATTTACTTTTAAAAAATATCTTTTGTGGAAAAATAAAATAAAAAGAGGTGATAGGATGGACGAAAGATGGAGGCAGGGAATGTATGTGTTCCCATTTGTACCCTTTACAAATCTATATGATATTAAACAGGAACACGACACCTACAGGGTTTATGTAAATGGCGACTATATAGGAAACAAGACAATATTTAGCCAAGGAGAGGATATTAAAGACATTGAGGGATTTTTAAAGAGCAGAGGTTTTAAAAATATATCTTCACAAATCATAGGAAATCAGTATAATATAGAAGTTGCAGATGAATTTTTAGAAGAAGCAAAAAGAAACCTCAATGTTTATCTTAATAATAGATAAGCAGGAGATATCTCCTGCTTAAATTTATCTTCTAAAAAGATTTTTTAAGGCTTCCTTTGTTTTTTCAAAAAATTGTTCCTTTTTCTCAAGATAATTCTTATAGGTTTCTTCATCATAATATCTTTCATCATCCTTATAGAATCCCATAATAGCATCACCTCATCTTTATTATGTGCAAAGTGGATATTTTTAATGTGTTATGTTAATAGATTAACAAACAGTAAATTTAATACACCATTGAATAAAAATACTATATTATTTTTCTTGCAATTATGTAATTATCACATTATAATTAAAAATATAAAAATATTATTAAAATATTTATAATATTTTTACAATTATACCAAGGAGGTTACGAAGATGAAAAAATTCAATGATGTACTTGTAATTGGACTTGCACTATTTGCAATGTTCTTTGGAGCAGGTAACCTAATATTCCCACCATACATTGGACTTTTATCGGGAGACAAGTGGTTTATATCACTAATAGGTTTTCTTCTAACAGGAATAGGTCTGCCTTTAATAGGAATTATAGTTATGTCTAAAAATGATGGTAAGTTTGAAAATTTTGCAGGAAAAGTTGGGACAAACTTTAGTAAAGGACTTGGAATAATAATGCTTGCTATAGGACCACTTCTTGCAATACCAAGAACGGGTGCTACAACCTATGAAATGGCTATAAAGCCAATTTTCCCAGGCGTAAGCCCAATAGTTGTTACAACAATATATTTTGCAATAAATCTATATCTTGTTATAAATCCATCATCTGTTGTAGATAAGATAGGAAAAATACTAACACCCGTTCTTTTGACAATGCTGGCAATAATAATATTTAAAGGAATAACTACACCAATAGGTACACCAGTTTCAACAGGAATAGAAAATCCATTCTCAAAATCCTTTGCAGAAGGATACCAAACAATGGATGCCCTTGCCTCAACAGTATTTGCAGGAATAGTAATTGCAAGTGTAGTAGCAAAGGGATATAAGGATACAAAGGATCAAGTAAAGCTTACACTACTTGCAGGTTTGATTGCAGCAGCAGGACTTCTTCTTGTATATGGAGGACTTATGTATCTTGGTGCAACAGCATCAGGAACCGTAAATGCTGATATATCAAAGACTCAACTTACAATAATGATTACAGAAAAATTACTTGGAACATTTGGTAAGGTAGCCTTAGGTATTGCGGTTGGATTTGCCTGCCTTACAACTTCAGTTGGACTTACTGCAACAGCAGGGGAGTTCTTCTCAGGTTTAACTAACAACAAATTAAGCTACAAGCTTGTTGTAACAGTTGTTACTATCTTTAGTGCAGTTGTATCAAACTTTGGAGTTGAAAAGATAGTAAAACTTGCAGTGCCATTACTTGTTACTGTATATCCAGTTGTTATAGTTCTAATAATACTAAATATATTTGATGAATTTATAAAGAACAAAAACTGCTATGCAGGTGCAGTATATTTAACACTAATAGTAAGTATAGTTGACGGACTTGCAGCAATAGGGGTAAACTTAAAGGGTGTACAAGCAATGATAGCAAAACTTCCATTTGCAAGTGCAAGCTTTGCTTGGATTGTACCAGCTTTAGTAGGATTTATAATACCACTTATATTTTCAAAAAAGAAACAAACAAATAACTAAAATAAATTGAGGGGTGGGGGGTCTTGCAGATACCATTACCACCTGTAATGCCTAAGTTTATGGTATTTAGGTTTATTGCAGGGATAATAATAAGGCTTATAGGACTATGGGGATACTATATTTTATTAATAGGTTTAGTTACAGTAGTATGTTTAAGGTTTTCATATAGGGCATATAAAAATGGAAGTTATGAGACAGTGTTTTTGATAGTGTGTTTTTTTCTAATAATAGTTGGAGGAATAATTGCATTGGTAAATTCATAAGGGTGTTAGAAAAAGATATATCATTATAAGCCATATGAAGGCTTTTAGGCATTCGTTTATTTCGCTAATCAAATCTAAGCTTTTCTTTGTTTGAAAAAGTCCTACCCTCGCGATGCCATCGTCCTGATGGCCGCTCGGCTCGGCACGTCCTGTGCCGAATTACGGAGTTTTTCAAAGTCGAAAAGCAAGATTTGCTAAAGCTCATAAAAGAGCCAATACACCTTCATATGGCTTTTTTAAAATTGATTGAACTATTTATATTATGTAGGTACATAAGGGTGTTAGAAATATCTTTTCTAACACCCTATATTTATAGTATATTATAATTAAGTATGTATAAATTTGGGGGAATAGATATGATAAGACACGCCGTATATGTTGAGGAAAAAGGATATGTATATAAAGATGAAATAAATAAAGATGATTTAAATAGGATTGTAGAAATGTTTAATTTAGAAGAAAAAAATGTAGGGGATACCTATACATATTTTAAACTGGATTCTTCGGATTCTGTAATCATTAAATCCTTTTTGATAGATGATAAAAATGCACTTCACATAGTTTTATTTGATGAAATTAATCCACTCAATTTGATTAAAGAGAACATTTTTATAAATACCCTTGAGGATGTAGAAAATCTTAAAAGAGAAGTGGAAGAAAACTTTAATTATGATGATGCAGAGGAGTTTTTAAAAAACAGACAGGATAGAAGTATAAAAGACATAGCCTATCTTCTTTTAAAGGGTGAAAAAGTAACAATAGTAGATAAAGTGGAAAACCATAATAAATGGTTAGAGGCAATATACTATTGTTTCAATGAAGCCTCTTCAAAAAATATAACCTTCACAACAAACCCCTACTTTAAAGGAGATGTAAGGTTATATATATTTGACGAAAATATACAAAAATCATCCTATACATTTGACTTTAAAAGAGGAATAGGCCCAAAGCTTATGATAAATACACCCTATGTTAAATTTATAGATTCAGGTGTATATGCCTCAAAGAAAATATACCGAACCTATATGAACTTTATGGAATATTTCAACTACACTTTACTTGATGAAGAGCTAAATAATAGTTATAATCTATTTCTACTTTTAAACGTTCCTAATCTTATAAATGATGGTGTGGCGATAAAGGAGGCTCTTAAATTTCTTTTAAAATACATAAAACCTGAAGAGAGACAAGCCTTTATAGAAAACTACATAAACTCCCTTGATTTGCTTTGGGATAAAGTAAATAGTGATATTGCAGAGGAATTCTATCTTTTTATGTTTAAGGATATTGAACACAAAAAGGGAATATATGATAGAATAGTCTCTATATTTTATAGGAGCTATTTTAACATACTAAAGGAAATAGTTGGTTTTGATAGTGCAGTTGAACTGTTTGAAAGGATGTTAGAGTTAAACAAGGAAAAGCCCTATTTTAAAACCTATGTACTTGATAAAACCTTCTTTAAATTTGTTGAGGATTTTGTTGACCTTGATGTAGCAAATGAAATTTCCCTCTATATTGCAGTGTCCTGTGCAGTAAGTTCAGGACTTTCCTATATTCAGCTAAAAAACATAGAGGGCTTTAATAAAACCTTAACACAAGGTATAAGTGATAGGATAATAAAATATATATTAGATAAAATAGAGGGGGATTTAGATTTTGCTATAGGATTTATAATAGATGTTGAAGGAATATTAGAAGCCCATATAATAAGAAATAAGCTATATGAAATATATAAAAGGGAAAGCAGCGAAGTAAAAAGAAGTATATACAAAAGGTTAATTGAAGCAGACAAAAAGGAGCTATCCTTTGAAATCTTCAAAAGAGGTCTTGAAGAGAGTGAGGATGCAGTAAAATATTTTGAAGAATATAGAAGAGAAATTTTAGACTATTTTATGGAATATTCAAAGGAATATTTAGGAAAAATAATAAACGAGTACTTTAAAAGTTTAAACAGGCAGGATAGATTTCAGGAGGCAAAGAAGCTCCTATTTGAATATATAATAAACACATCCTACACAATAAACAAAGAGGCAGAATGCAGTATAGTACAAAATTTTGAGCTTGGAATTACCCTTGAAAACTACCTTGAAAATAAGGAACTTATTGAACAGGTAAGAGCTATAAAGGCAAGGAAAGAGATTAAAACAAGAATTGATATGTCTTTTTTAGATGTAATATACCTAATAGATGATTTTAGTGGTGAAGACTTTGGTGAACTTATTGATGAAATAAAATATGTAATAAAAGAGTATGATATAGAAACCAGCATAAGGCACAGAAACATAATACTATATAAAGTAGGTAAATACCTGACAAATTTTGAATACCATAAGGCACTATTTGACCTTTTCTATGAAGAGGAGGACATACTTACCTACTTTGAATTTATAAAAATAAATAGAAGGGAAGAGAGCTATAAAGACATACTCTCAAGCTTTATTGTCTATTACTTATACTACATAGAACCAAAGTATAGGCTTTTAAATAGAGAGGATAAAAATACTGAAATAGAAGATGCAATAATAAATGAACTTACAACCTTTAAAAGCAAGGATTTAGACTATTTTGATGAAAAAATTAAAGAAACCTTTCAAAATTTACATTTAAGTATTCCTGTAAAATGGAGTATAATATTAAATAATACAAAACAAAGGATGACTTTAAAATATAAAATCTTGAACCTTTTTAAAGGGTAAATGAGGTGAGGTTATGAAGGCAGAACTTATATGTGTTGGTACAGAACTATTACTTGGAGACATTATAAACACCAATGCAGCCTTTATCGCAAGAAACTTAGCAGCACTCGGGATTGACCATATATATGAGGCGGTTGTAGGTGATAATAGGGAGAGGTTACTATCTCAACTTGAAATTACAAAACAAAGGGCAGATATTATTATTCTTTGCGGAGGGCTTGGCCCAACACAGGATGATTTAACAAGAGAAACGGTTGCAGAACATTTAAATAAAAAGCTAATATATAACGAAAATGTATATAAGCATATAGAAGAATATTTTAGAAAAATAAAAAGGCAATTAACGGAGAATAGCAAAAAACAGGCCTATGTAATAGAGGGCGCAAAGGTTTTGATGAATGAGTGGGGAACAGCACCAGGGCTTATATGTGAAGCTGAAAACAAAACCTATATACTTCTCCCAGGTCCTCCAATGGAGCTTGAGCCTATGTTTGAAAAGTATGTACTTCCATATCTTAAGGAAAAGAGCGGAAATGTAATCCTATCAAAAACAATTAAGATTATGGGAATCGGAGAAGCCCAAGCAGAGGAGATGATTCTCCATTTGATAAACAGCAAAAACCCAACTATTGCACCCTATGCAAAAAATGGAGAGGTACACTTTAGAATAACTGCAAAGGCAAAGACAGAAGAGGAGGCAAGAGGTTTAATAGAGCCTGTATATAATAAATTAAAGGAGATTTTTGGAATAAACATATATGCAGAGGATGATGAGACTTTAGAGGAGGTTGTAGCAAAGCTTCTTCTTGAAAAAAATCTTAAAATTGCCGTTGCTGAATCCTGTACAGGAGGACTTGTTACAGCACAGCTTATAAACTACCCAGGAATATCAAAGGTTCTTTTAGAGGGTGTTGTAACCTATAGTAACGATGCAAAAAAGAGCAGGTTAAATGTTAGCGAAGAAACATTAAAACTACACGGGGCTGTTAGCTATCAGACTGCAATAGAGATGGCAGAGGGCGTTGCAAAGACAGCAAAGGCAGATGTTGGAATATCTACAACTGGAATTGCAGGCCCATCTGGAGGAACAAGTAAAAAGCCTGTTGGACTTGTTTATCTTGGGGTATATATAAAGGGATATAAAACCTTTAAGGAGCTAAGACTTACAGGAGATAGACAAAAGATAAGAGAGAGGGCAGCAAAGGAACTTTTAAACTTTTTAAGAATGGAGCTAAATACAGAGATGATTGGGAAGTAGCCCAATCATCTCACAAAATTCTGTTCAATTATTCTTCTTAAACTCTTTTCAAAATTAAGGTTATTTGTATGGGTTCTTTTTTTAGGATTTGATGTTCTTCCACCACTTTCCCTAACCTTGTAATTTACATATCTTTGCATAAGAAGAGAATCGATATTTTGATTTGTAAATATAAGACCATTTTGATTTATTGCAAAGGTTCCCTTAGATAGAACCATTGCAGCAACACCATAATCCTGCGTTACAACAATATCGCCCTGTTTTGCTTCGTTTACAAGGGCAAAGTCAACAGAATCACGTCCCTTTCCTACGATAATTGTTTTAGAATATCCATCATCTATAATATGGGATGTATCCATAAACATTAAAACATCCAGTTTATACTCCTTAGCAACCTTCACAATTATATCCTTCACAGGACACGCATCAGCATCAACCAAAATCCGCATAACTACCTCCAACAATTTCTGTTTAATAAAATTATATGTTTAATTGTATCAAATAATTTTATGTAAAGGTATAAAAAAATTTAAATAGGGGGATTTTTATGAATAGGGATAAAGACTACATAAAGAGGTCCCACGACAGATGCCACCTATATAATATTGATAAGGATTTAAAATATAGTAGAATTATACTTACCCAAAATGAACTAAATGAGAGGCTAATAAAAAATAGAAAGCTTATTTTATCTGCCATTCCCTTTATGAATATGCTCTATGATTTTGTAAAGGGATATGATTTTTTTCTTATTCTAACAGATAAAGAGGGTTGTATTTTAAATATCTTAGGAGACCAAAACATACTAACAGAGGCCTTTGAGCTTAAGATGGTGCCAGGTGCCTTTATGTCTGAGGAGGCAATAGGAACAAATGCTATGGGAACAGCCTTAAAGGAAAAAAGGCCTGTTCAGGTCTCAAAGGATGAACACTTTATATATGCCTACCATAAGTGGACGTGTTCTGCAGCACCAATTAGAAACAAAGATGGTGATATAATAGGATGCCTTGACATTACAGGCTATAGCGAAAATGTCCATCCCCATACCTTAGGAATGGTTGTTGCAGCAGCCTTTGCGATAGAGAGGGTTATTGAAAATGAAGTTTATCTTGATGAAATAAATAAATCAAAAAGGTATATAGAAAGGATATTTAATTCGATTGAGGCTGGAATTTGTGCCTGCAGTGAAGATGGAAGTATCGGATATTATAATAGTAGATTCAAGAACCTATTTAATATAAAAAAAGATGGCGTATCTATGTGCGACTTAATATATGATTATGATGAAATAAAAAAGAAACTTTTAAAGGATGGGGAGGTAAAGGATTTAGAGGTTTATGTTAAGGCAGATATAAATAAGCTCTCTTTGACCTTAAGTATATATTCAAGCTATACCTCAGGTGAAAAGGAGTATGTATGCGTATTTAAAGAGATTAAAAGGGAAAGAAGGTTGATAGATAAAATATCCTCCTCAAAGGCAATATACACCTTCGATAAAATAATAGGTCAGAATGAAAATTTTAAGGAGACCGTTGAATATGCAAAAAAAATCTCAGACAGCAAATCAACTATACTAATACTTGGAGAGAGTGGAACAGGTAAAGAGGTCTTTGCCCAGTCCATCCACAACTACAGCAGTAGATGTGATAAGCCCTTTGTTGCTGTAAACTGTGCAGCAATCCCTTCAAACCTAATAGAATCTGAACTATTTGGTTATGAAGAGGGTGCCTTTACAGGTGCAAAAAAGGGAGGATATGAGGGTAAGTTTCAGCAGGCAAATGGAGGAACAATATTCTTAGATGAAATTGGAGATATGCCCCTTGATATGCAGGTTAAGCTTCTTAGGGTTATAGAGGAGGGGGTTATAGTAAAAATAGGAGGCAATACCCCAAAGTATGTAGATGTAAGGATAATAGCAGCAACCAACAGGGACTTAAAAAGGCTTGTTGGGGAGGGAAGGTTTAGAAGCGACCTATACTATAGACTTAATGTACTTCCTCTATATATTATGCCCCTTAGAGATAGAAGGGATGACATACCCTATTTAATCAAATATTTTATGGATAAGTTATCAAAAAGGCTAAATAAAAAGCCTGTAATTATAGATGATAATGAAATGGAGAGATTAATTTCCTATGACTGGCCAGGAAATATCAGGGAGCTTGAAAACTATGTTGAGTATGTAATAAACATAGGCCATATACCACAGACACTAAAGGAGGTAAGTGAAAAGGATGTAAATAGGTTTACCCCAAGAACATTAAGTGAAGTTGAAAAGAGACACATAGAAAATACACTAAGGCATTTTGAATACAGCGTAACAAAGGCAGCAAAGGCACTTGGTATAGGCAGAAACACCCTTTATAGAAAGATAAAGGAGTATAATATAGACCTGTCTGTTCCAAAATAGAACAAAGTTCCAATACAGAACACCTGTTATATAACAAAAATGAGCTATAATAGAACAGTATAATTAAATATGTTTGTTAGCGATTGTGGCAGGCATTTTATTATGTCCTGCCCTTTCTTATTCAATAGACATTTTAAAGCCTCTACTATACAGAAGGGCTTTTTGGCATAAATCTTGCTCTTTATAGATTAAGTTTCAAATAGTTTGAAACTTAATATGAAGGGAGGTTTTTATATGTTTGGCTACAGGGGAACAATACTTAGAGTGAACTTAACAACAGGTGAAATTAAAAAGGAAGAATTAGACAAAAACCTTGCTGAGAAATTTATAGGAGGAAGGGGACTTGCCACAAAACTCTATTATGATGAAGTTGGAGCAAAGGTAGACCCCTTTGATGAGAAGAATAAGATAATAATCGCAACAGGCCCTCTAACAGGAACAATAGCCCCAACAGGTGGAAGGTATATGGTTGTAACAAAGTCCCCCTTAACAGGGACAATTGCTTGTTCAAATTCTGGTGGGTTCTTTGGTGCAGAGCTTAAAAATGCAGGTTATGATATGATTATTATAGAAGGAAGGGCACAAACTCCTGTGTATTTATGGATAGAGGATGATGTTGTTGAAATTAGGGATGCATCACATCTATGGGGTAAGGTTGTATCTGAGACTACAGACGAACTTAAAAAAGTTTCAAAGGAAAAGGCGAGGGTTCTATGTATTGGCCCTGCTGGTGAAAAACTTTCAAAAATTGCAGCTGTAATAAATGACTATGATAGAGCAGCAGGACGTTCTGGCGTTGGTGCTGTAATGGGCTCAAAGAATTTAAAGGCCATAGTTGCAAAGGGAACAGGAAAAGTTGAACTTAAATCTGAAGATGAATTAAAGCAGACTGTTCAGGATTGTATAAAGAAATTAAGGGATAATGGCGTTACAGGACAGGGACTTCCAACCTATGGAACTGCAGTTTTGGTAAATATAATAAATGAAAATGGTGTTTTCCCAACTAATAACTTTAAAGAGGCCTACTTTGAAAAGGCAGACAACATAAGTGGAGAGACTATGACTGATAAATATCTTGTAAGAAAGAACCCCTGCTATCGATGCCCAATTGCCTGTGGAAGATGGGTAAAGATTGAAGCATTAAATATGGAGGCAGGCGGTCCCGAATATGAAACCCTATGGGCCTTTGGTGCAGACTGTGGAATTGATGATATTCAGGCTATATTTGTAGCAAACCACCTATGCAATGAATATGGACTTGATACCATATCAACTGGTGCAACAATAGCAGCTGCTATGGAACTTTATGAAAAGGGACTAATAAAGGATGATGAGGTAGATGGAACACCACTTAAGTTTGGTAACAAGGATGCAATAATTGAATGGACAAAGAAGATGGGACTCCGTGAGGGGTTTGGAGATAAACTTGCAGAGGGTTCCTACAGGCTATGCGAAATGTATGGTGTACCTGAACTTTCAATGTCTGTAAAGAAGCAGGAACTACCAGCCTACGATCCAAGGGCAATACAGGGACACGGACTTGAATATGCAACATCCAATAGAGGTGGATGCCACGTTAGAGGATATATGATTTCACCTGAAATCTTAGGTCTTCCAGAAAAACTTGATAGACACTCCCTCCAAAATAAGGCTGAATGGGTTAAGGTATTCCAAGACTTAACAGCGGTTATAGATTCCCTCGGACTTTGTCTATTTACCTCCTTTGCACTTGGTGCAGAAGACTATGCAAAACTTTTAGATGAAGCCTGCGGATTTGGCTATGACAAAGACAGCATTCTTGAGGCAGGGGATAGGATATACAACCTTGAGAGGATGTTTAACCTTGATGCTGGAATAGACCCAAGTGAAGATACACTTCCAAAGAGACTATTAACTGAGCCTATTCCAGATGGCCCATCAAAGGGACACGTTCATAGATTACAGGAGTTACTACCAAAATACTACGAGGTTCGTGGATGGGATGAAAAGGGAATTCCAACAAAGGAGAAACTACAAAAACTTGGTCTATAAAGGATGATTTTGATGAGGGTTAGAGTAAAACTATTCGCCACCTTAAGAGATGGACGCGATAAGGATAGAGTGTATGAGCTTAGGGATGGAACAAGGGCAATAGACGTAATTAATATGCTGAACATTAAATTAGACAATGTTAAAATTCTTCTCATAAACGGACAGGATGGAGATTTTGATGTGCAGCTTAAGGATGGGGATATACTGTCAATATTTCCACCTGTTGGTGGGGGATGAAGAAGGAGTAGGGAAACCTACTCCTTCTATTTATATAATCTAATTTTTTTATTATTGAAGCCCCATTATGGATTTTAAGGCTTTCGTTCATTTCGCTAAGCAGTTCTAAGCTTTTCTTTGTTTGAAAAAGTCCTACCCTCGCGATGCCATCGTCCTGATGGCCGCTTCAGCTCGGCACGTCCTGTGCCGAGTTGCGGACTTTTTCAAAGTCGAAAAGCAATAACTGCTAAAGCTTATGAAATAGCCTGAAAAATCCATTAATGGGGCTTTTATAAAGGAGAATCTACTTAAGAATATAAAGATATAAAAAAGGAGTAGGAAATCCTACTCCTTCTTTTCACCCTTATATAAGCTGTCCACAAGAATAGCAATTGCATTATCCCCTGATACGTTACAAGCTGTACCAAAGCTGTCTTGTGTTATATAAAGTGCTATCATAAGTGCAAGTTGAGCTTCTGAGAAACCAAGCATTGATTGTAGTATTCCAAGTGCCGCCATAACCGCACCGCCTGGAACACCAGGTGCCGCAACCATAGTTACACCAAGCATTGCTATAAATCCAACCATCTTAGAAAATTCAACAGGCATATTGTTTAGCATCATAACAGCAATTGCACAGGATGTTAATGTTATTGTACTTCCTGATAGGTGTATTGTTGCACATAGTGGAACAACGAATTCTCTTATTCCCTTTGATACTCCCATATTTTCTGAACATTGTAGGTTAACTGGGATTGTAGCAGCTGATGATTGTGTACCTATTGCTGTTAGGTATCCTGGGATTTGCTTCTTTAGTGTTGTAAATATATTTCTTTTTCCTACTGAACAAGCTACTGTATATTGGAAAAGTATTATTATTAGATGTGCTGCGATTATTATTAAGAATACCTTCCAGAACACTCCAAGTATTCTTCCAACTTCACCTGCATATGTCATATTTGCGAATATACCCATAATGTGAACTGGTAAAAGTGGTACTATTACGTTTCTAATTGTCTTTTCCATTATCTTTTGGAATTCGCTTGCTATATTATATAGTGTCTTTTCCTTTATTGCTGCAATTCCAAGTCCAAGTAAGAAGGCGAGTATAAGTGCTGTCATAACTCCCATAACAGGAGGCATATCAATCTTAAAGAATGGTGCAAGAAGCTTGTCCTCTGGGTTTCCAGCATCGCTTAAAACCTCAGCAGTGTGTATAAATAGTGGGAAGAAGGACTTTGCAACAAAATATGCAAAGAAACCAGCAATTAGTGTTGAAATATATGCAATTGCTGTTGTAAGTCCAAGTAGCTTTCCAGCACCTTGTCCAAGGTCTGCAATACCTGCAACAACGAAACCTAATATTATTAGAGGTATACAGAAGCCAAGGAAGCTACCAAAGATAGCATTGAAGGTAGCAAGTAGCCTTACTACTGGTGCGAAGGTAAACTTACCGATTAAAATACCAAGTATGATTGCGATAATAAGTCGTGGTACAAGTCCAAGTTTTTTCATTTTATCCCTCCTAAAATGTTAACTTTTATACATACATTTTACTGAAAATTTAAAATTAAGTCAATTTAAAAAATAAGAAAAATATATAAATATGTAGTTTTATTGGCGAAAAAATGCAGTTTAGAGAAAATAAAACCATTATATGGTACTTATAATGCAAATAAATGAAAGATGATACAATAAAAACATCAAATTTCTAACAAATTTATTAATGAAACAAACTTAATTTTATAAAAAAATAATTTCAATTTTGCACTAAAGTTTTTTAATTGCTATACGAAAAAATAAATAGAAAAAACAAACAACAAAAAAATAAAAAAATTTTTTAAAAAACCCCTAAAGTTTATAAAAACCTAAACGAAATATTAAGTAGAAAATAAAACACAAAACTTTCGGCCGAAAGATTAGTGTTTTAAAAACACAAAGGGCAAGGATGCCAAAAAACAAAAATCAGGGAGGTATGTAAAATGATAATCAATCACAATCTTAATGCGATGAACGCACATCGTCAGTTGGGCATGAACACTGTAAACGCTGGAAAGTCAATGGAAAAGTTGTCATCAGGTCTAAGAATCAACAGAGCTGGTGATGACGCAGCAGGTCTTGCTATTTCAGAAAAGATGAGAGCGCAGATTAGAGGTTTAAATCAAGCATCAAGAAATGCACAAGATTCTATTTCAATGATTCAAACAGCAGAAGGTGGATTAAACGAAACTCACGCTATACTTCAAAGAATGAGAGAACTTGCAGTTCAAGCTGCTAATGATACTAATGTGTCATTAGATAGAGCAGCTATAAAGACAGAATTAGATTCATTAAAAGAAGAAATAGATCATATTGCAAAATCAACAAACTTTAATGGAAGAAATCTATTATCAGCAACTGGAAGTTTAACTTTCCAAATAGGAGCAAGTTCAGAAACATATGATCAAATGGCACTTAAGTTAGGTTCAATAAAAGCTGGTTCAGCAGCATTATCAGTGGATAATTTATCAGTAAGTTCAGTTTCAGCGGCTATTTCAACAATAAAAGCTTTAGATAAAGCAATAAATGCAGTATCTACTGCAAGAGCTTATATAGGTTCTCTACAAAATAGATTAGAGCATACAATTACAAATCTTGATACATCAAGTGAAAACCTAACAGCAGCAGAATCAAGAATTAGAGACGTAGACATGGCAAAAGAAATGATGGCATTCTCAAAGAATAATATCCTTGCACAAGCCGCTCAAGCAATGCTTGCACAAGCTAACCAACAACCACAAGGTGTTCTACAATTATTAAGATAATAAACATTATGCAATACTATATAATTAAGATTGGAGTCAGGAAACTGACTCTAATCTTATAGTGAGGTGAAAAAATGAAATTAAGTTTATGCATGATTGTTTACAATGAAGAAAAATATTTAAAGATGTGTTTGGATAATGCTTTACCACTTGTGGATGAGGCAGTAATAGTTGACACAGGTTCTACTGATAAAACTATTGAAATTATTAAAAGTTATGGAGATAAAGTAAAATTAATTAAAACAAAATGGGAAAACGACTTTTCTAAAGCAAGAAACTTAGCTATCGAAAATGCCAGTGGAGATTGGATATTTACATTAGATGCTGATGAAAAAATAATTGCTACTGGTGAGTTGAAAAAATACATTGAATCTTGTGAATTTGACGGTATAATAGTTCCTTTTTATCATGTAGTAGGTGAGGGGGATTTAGTTTTTAGTAATGTCTATATTAAAATATTTAGAAAAATGTATAGATATGAAGGAGCTATACATGAACAATTAAACATAAGTAATAATAAGTTAGTTGAAATACCAGAAACTGTTGCTAAAATATATCATTTTGGTTATATGAAAGAAGTTTTTGTAGAAAAAGGTAAGATTAATAGAAATTTAGATATTTTATTGGAAGAATTAAGGGAAAATCCTGATGATCCTTTTACTATGTATAACATTGGGGTTACGTATTATGCAAAAAATGATTTTAAAGTAGCTTTAAAATATTTTTTTGAAGCTACTAAGAGAATGAATAATATTTATAAAAATGATACAACAAGATATGAAATAGATATGTATATTAAAATTGCAAGTTGTTTGTATAGAATACAAGAATATGATGAATGCATTAATTTTATTAAATATATTCTTGAAACTGTTTGTGAATTACCAGATCTATATTATATTTTAGGAGAAACTTATGAGGCAAAAAATGATTTTAAAAATGCTGAATTGAGTTATAAAAAATGCATTGATATAGGTGAAAATAGAAATTATATTAGTGTTAAAGGGGTTGGAAGTTTTTATCCTAAATTTAGGTTAGCACAAATTTATGAAAAACAAGATAGAATATTGGATGCAGCTATGATGTATATTGAAGGTGTTTTTGATAAAAATAATATATTAGGAAAAGGTGTCATTGAAACAAAAGAATTTTTGAAAAGATACAATTTATTAAATATATTGGATGAATTTGAGAAAATTTATAAGAGTTAACAAGGTGGTAAAATGATAAGTTTATGTGTTATTGTACGTGATGAAGAAAAAAATTTAGACCGATGTTTATCTAGTGTGAATAATTTTGTTAATGAAATCATAATTGTTGATACAGGATCAAAAGATAATACAAAATATATAGCTAAAAAGTATACAGACAAAATTTATGATTTTAAATGGGAAAATGACTTTTCAAAAGCAAGAAATTTTAGTATTGAAAAAGCAAATTATGAATGGATTTTAATATTGGATGCAGATGAAATAATAACAAAATTCAATAGACAAGAAATAGATAATTTTATTAAGTTTAAAAAAGATGTTTTGGGTAGAATTGATATTATTAATTTAATATCAGATAAAAATGGAGTAAAAAAGAGCAAACAAAGAGTAGCAAGATTGTTTAATAAAAATTATTTTAGATATAAAGGAAAAATTCATGAACAATTAGAAAAAAAAGATTCAGACTATTTGTGTATGGAGGATATTGATATTGAAGTAGAACATGTTGGCTATGATAAAAAAATAAATAATCTCAGATATAAATTAAATAGAAATATTGAATTATTATTAGTTGAAATTGAAAATAATGATACTGACCCTTATTTATACTATCAATTAGGTAAAAGCTATTATATGGGTGAGTTTTATGATATGGCTGAAAAACAATTTGAGATAGCTATAAAATATGTTACGGATTATAGATATGAGTATATTGAAGATTTGATTGAAACATATGGTTACACATTGCTAAGTTTAGGTAAATATGAGAAGGCATTAAAAATAATAGATTATGAATCATATTTATGTGATTCTGCTGATTTTTATTTTTTGAAAGGACTAATATGTATGAATAATGGATATATTTATGAATCGATAAAATCGTTTGAAATAGCTTCTAATAAAGAAAAATATAAAGTAGAAGGTGTTAATTCTTATCTGACTTTTTATAATTTGGGTGTTATTTACGAATGTTTAGGTGATATTAATAAAGCAATTGAATATTACAATAAAAGTGGAGATTATCATTTATCTAAAAGTAGATTAGATAAATTAATGACAAAAGTATGAGGTGATATAATTGATGGATTTAATAATGGGGTTAATTGAAGATTATGATTTAGATATTAACAATATTTATAATTTGCAACAAATTATAAATATTGTTAATGAAAATAAATGTGAAGATGAAGTAATAAATATTATTTTAAATAAAGACTTTAAACATAAAAATACTATATTAAATAATTTGGCAGTAATAGCTTTTGATAATAAAATTTATGATATAGTGATTCCTTTTTTACAAGCATCATATGAATTAGATCCGCATGATATAGATACGTTATATAATTTTTCATTTTTCTTATTAACTTTAGGTGAAAATGAATTGGCAACACGTTTTTTAAATGAATTATTATTAGTTTTGAAAATAACAGACAACAAAGAATTAATAAAAGAAATAGAAATGAATTGCAAATTCCAAAAAATTCTAAATAACAATATAAATAATGAAGAACTTACTTTAAAACAATTAGAACAAAAATTATCTTTAAAATATAATGTAACAAATTAGCTTTATTTAATAATTGTTTTCTGTAAGCCTTGATATCTTATACTTTACATCAAAATTTTGTAATATAAATTTAGTATTAGTATAAATTTGATAAATTGTTCAGCAAAATGAGAATTAATTATTTTAGATAGGAAGGTAGAATTTTAATGATAAATAATTCTAATAAAAAAATTCCAAAAGAAGATTTAAGAAAATTACAGATGATACAATTAGAAATGTTGCTGGAAGTTGACAGAATCTGTAAAAAACATAATATAAAGTATTGCATTATTGCAGGGACACTTTTAGGGGCGGTAAGACATAGAGGATTTATACCTTGGGATGACGATGCAGATGTAGCTATGTTAAGAACAGAATACGAGAAATTTTGTAAAGTATGTGAGTTTGAATTAGATAAAAGTAGGTTTTATTTTCAAAATCATAAAAATACTAAAGAATACAGATGGGGATATGCAAAAATTAGAAGAGTTGGAACTGAATTTATTAGAAAAGGTCAGGAACATTTGAAATACCCGTCTGGAATTTTTTTAGATGTATTTCCATTAGATAATGTGCCTGATAATATTTATTTGAGAAAATTTCATAATATATTATGCACACTTATTAGAAAAATGCAATGGTCAAAAGTAGGAGCTCGAGTGGATAAAAATATTTTTATGCGTATTTTATATACAATTTTATCATTAATACCTAAAAAATTTATTTTTATTTTTTATGATTTTTTAGTATTGATAAGTAACAAAAAAAATACCAAAATGGTAAGGACACTAACATTTCCTACCCCTAAAAATGGACAATATGGGTATTATAAGAAATGGTATGAAGAACTTCAAGATATAGAATTTGAAGGGTATTATTTTCCAGCACCTAAAGATTATGATGAATATTTAAAATTCAAATTTGGGGACTATTGGAATTTACCACCAGAAGAGAAAAGGCATGGACATGAATTTTCTTCGTATAAATTAATAGATATTAGGAGTGAAGAAATTTGAAAAAGGTAATTACGTATGGAACATTTGATTTATTTCATGAAGGTCATCTCAATTTATTAAAGAGAGCTAAACAATTAGGAGATTATTTAATAGTCGGGGTAACAACTGAACAATATGATGAATATAGAGGAAAATTAAATGTTGTAGATTCATTAATGCAAAGAATAGAAAATGTTAGAAAAACTGGATTAGCAGATGAAATCATAATTGAAGACCATGTGGGGCAGAAATTAGAAGATATAATAAAATACGGAATAGATATTTTTGTTGTAGGTTCAGACTGGAAAGGAAAATTTGATTATTTAAAACCATACTGTGAGGTTATTTATTTAGAAAGAACAAGAGGTATTTCAAGTACAATATTAAGACAAAAAAAATGTGGTATTATTCGATTAGGTATTATAGGTACTGGTAGGATAGCTAAAAGATTTGTACAAGAAGTTAAGTACGTAAGTGGTACAAATCTAGAAGGTGTATATAATCCTAATTTGGATAGTGCCAAAAAGTTTGCAGATGAATTCGAGTTAAAATTTTACACGGATAATTTAGAATATTTTTTTAATAATATAGATGCTGTATATATTGCATCACCACATAAAACACATTATGAATATATTAAGAAGGCATTAGTTAATAATAAACATGTATTATGTGAGAAACCTCTTGTTCTTAACGCTATTGAAGCTGAAGACGTTTATACATTAGCTAAAAATAATAGTTTAGTTTTAATAGAGGCAATAAAGACAGCATATTGTCCAGGTTTTAAAAAACTATTATCAATTGCAAAAAGTGGTAAGATAGGTAAAATAAAAGATGTTGAAGCAACTTTTACAAAATTAGTTTCAGGCCAAACAAGGGAATTAGATCCAAATGAAAATGGTGGAAGTGTAACAGAACTTGCAAGTTATCCATTGTTAGCAATAATAAAGTTACTTGGTGTTAACTATAAAGATGTAAAATTTGAATCGTTAATCAACAAAAATAATATTGATTTATATACTAAAATACATTTAAAGTATGAGGATGCATTAGCTACAGCAAAGGTTGGTTTAGGTGTAAAATCTGAAGGACATTTACTTATTTCAGGGACTAATGGCTATATTTACGTAGAAGCACCTTGGTGGAAAACTAAAAATTTCGAAATTAGGTATGAAAATCAAGATGATAATGAAAAATTCTTTTACAAATTCGATGGCGAAGGGTTAAGATATGAACTTAGTGAGTTTATTTCTATGATAAGTGGTAATAAAAAATTAGAATATAAATTATATGATTATGAATCTATATCAATAATAAAGATTATTGAAATGTTTTTAAAGAAAGAAAATACTATAGAAATAAAATATTAACTAAATTAAGAGGTGTATGTTTAATGTTTTTAAGAAAAAAAAGACGAATTTTAGATTTATTAAGCTTGATGAATAAAATTCTAACAGATAATAAGACTAGTATTAAATTAAAAGAAAGAATTTTTGATTGCATGGTTATTATATCATTAATAAAAGAAGAATTATTAAAAGAAGAGACAAAATATAATGATATTTTAAATTTACTTGAATTTTTACGTTTATCATTGTTAAATGTTTTTTGTGGAAAAAGTTTTTTTGAAAGCAATATTAAATATGAAATAATAGAGACAATAGAAAAAACAAAAACAAAAATAAAGCATGAATTAAAAGCTAAAATAAATGTTTTGTTTTTGCCTTACAAAATTAGTATGTGGGACAGTTTAGAATCAATTTATGAAGCTGCATTAAAAGATGAAGATTGTATTGCAAAAGTAGTCCCAATACCTTATTATGAATTAATCAATGATAAAAAAATACCTAAGTATGAGGGAGATAAATTTTTAGATAAAGTTCCTATAATCCATTATGATAATTATAATTTAGAAGAAGAACCGGATATAATATTTGTACATAATATTTATGATAATTATAATACTCTTACACAAGTATATGAGCAATATTTTACAAGCAACTTAAAGAAATATACAGATATGTTGGTTTTTGTACCATATCATATATCAACTTTTATTAACAAACAAAATACCCAATATTTGGCTTATAAAATTCCAACTATAAAGTATGTAGATAAGATTATACTTGCAGGTCAACACGTTAAAAATGCAGCTATAAGAGATGGAATATCAGAAGATAAGTTACTTGTTTTAGGCTCTCCTAAGTTTGATAAATTAATTAAGTTTATGAAAACTAATGAAGAGTTAAAGGTTAGTTGGGCTGATAAAATAAATGGTAAATTTGTATTTGTATTAAATACAGGTTGTATGTTTTTTTCAGATAATCCTTTTGATAAAATCACTTTATTAATAAATATTTTTAATATTCCGAACATAGTTGAAAATAGTGTTATAATCTGGAGACCACATCCTTTAACAAGGGTAGCTATCCAGAGATATAGACCAGAGTTATTAGAATATTATGACACACTGGTTAATAAGTATATTAAAAACAACGGAATTTTCAAGAATATTATAATTGACAATGAAGATGATTATTTACCAGCATTAAAAGTAGCGGATGTTTTAATATCATATGATGGTTCTTTATTGCGTTCATTTTTAGCTACAAAAAAGAAGATAATTTTTCTTTCTAAAGAACACTTTAAAATAAGTAATGATTTCAATTCTGATGATATATTTTATTACTTTTTTGATGAAAATAATCATTGGAGTGAAATTGTAAAAAAATTATCTCAGAATTATGATCCTTTAAGTGAAAAAAGATCAATGGCAGCTGAAAAATTTTATGTAAATATTGATGGTACTTGTGGAGAAAAAGTATATTATTATATTAAAAATTGCATATTTAACTTATGATGGTATGATAAAAAAATTTAATTTGATAGTTGACTTTTTAAGCATCTTTGTCAATTGTTGGTTGTATCTGTTTTTGATTTATGTTTTTTGCTGTTATGGTTAATTTTAGAAAAATATTATAGAATATTAAAAATAGATATTTTACAATTTAATATGAAGAGAGGAGAAAAAAATATAATAAGATCTAATAAATATTACTGTATATCATTAGAGAGAACAGATTGAAGATGAATAAAAAATAATATGGGATTCAAAAGATAAGGTTGAAATATATATTTAAGATAAAATTAAAAGAAAATACATAGTTAGTAATAGGAGGAATTTGATACCATGGACATAGCTGCCCTATCAATTAACCTAAACCAGGCAAAAGTAGCCCAAGAAACAAGCCTTGTAGTGATGAAACTTGCAATGGAAACAGGCAAACAAACAGCAAATGAAACTGTTAAGATGATAGAAAAGAGTGTTGATCCAAATTTAGGAAGAATAATAGATGTAAGTGTTTGAAATTATGGATGATAAAGAAGAATTAATAAAAGAGCTTCAATGGGTAAAATATAGAATACAAATTCTTGATATGATAGAGGAACGACTAATAATGATGAGGCAATTAGCTGTTGAAGCTTTTGAAAATGACT
This sequence comes from Caloramator sp. ALD01, assembly GCF_000472625.1. Classification (NCBI taxonomy): domain Bacteria; kingdom Bacillati; phylum Bacillota; class Clostridia; order Eubacteriales; family Clostridiaceae; genus Caloramator; species Caloramator sp. ALD01. Next base: position 566 of record NZ_AXAA01000008.1, on the reverse strand, counting down.
TAAGTAAATCTGAAAGAGAAGAAATAGGAAGGCAGATTCAAAAGCTTCAGCAGGAGATAATGCTACTTGAAATGGAAAATACCAATGAGCAGTAGAAGACCTAAAAGGGTCTTTTTTCTTTAGAAAGTGAATTAAAAATATAAAATCAACTCTCTGAAAAATTTATAAAAATCTTGCTGAAAAACAATTGACAGAATGAACTACAAATCAAAATTCCATCATTTCCAATACTTCATCAACAATTACACCAATCAAAACTCGTTGAATAATTCAAATTAAGCAACTAGTTAAAGAGATGATTAAAAAGAAGCTGAAAAATAAAATTTCAAATAGATGTTAAACCTGCAGAATAACAAGGGGAAGGTAATGCTAAAAAGCAAAAGCCTTCCCTTTTAACATTTAAGCCAAAATGCTAAAGCTATATAAATAGTAGCATAAAATATAAAATCCTGCTAAAATAATAATAAGGAATTGGAGGTAGATACTATGCCTAAAACTAAAGTAAATAAAGATAAAAATAAAGCAATGGATGTAAATAATACTAATATAATTAATACAAATTACGA
>NZ_AXAA01000068.1:0-1499 GCF_000472625.1 Caloramator sp. ALD01 | reverse complement strand
CCGTTGATTTATAAGGGTTAAGAAATAGTAAGTAGAAATTAGGTATTTTCCGATTTTTACTGGAAAATATAGAGAAAAAATTTGCATAAAGAAAGCATCCTTTTTATAATAGTTTTGCCACAAACAAACATAAAAAGGATGCTGATGAAATGAACAAAAGTTATTTAAAACAAATGCTCACTTACTTTTCTAAAGTATATCATCTTGGAGAAAAAATCAATACCTTAAATAAAAAAAGATTTAAATCTCCATTTGAAATCTCGACGATTACTTTTATAGTTTTATTTGCATTTATGCTTCAAATAAGGAGTTTTAATAAATTAGATCATTGGCTTAAAAAAGGTAAATTTAAAAAGATACTACCTAAAAACACTAAGATACCTCGAATTGACGCCGTTAGGCGTTGTTTGAGTGATTTTGATTTAGAAGGTTTAAAAAATATTCATAGAGATATAATAAAAACTGCCATTAAAAACAAAGTATTTCGAAATGGAACTATAGATGGATTAAAAGTAGTTGCTATAGATGGTGTAGAGTTGTTTGAAAGTACTAAAAAATGTTGTGAAAAATGCCTTTCACGAAAACATAGGGATGGTATTACACATTATTTTCATAGAGCTGTAATTTGTTCAACAGTAGGTTCTGATCCACATATTATATTAGGTGCAGAAATGCTTGAGCCTAAAAGTGATAGTTCAGATAAAGATGAAGGTGAAATTACAGGAGCAAAAAGACTAATTAACGATTTATACAAGAAATATCATCATTTTGCAGATATAATAGTAGCTGACGCCTTATTTTGTAAATCTACATGGATAAAAGAAGTTCTATCTATAGGAATGAATGCCGTAGTAAGAGTTAAGGATGAAAGACTTCATATTGTAAAGGACGCATTAGCATTATTTAAGTGCCGTGAGGCTAATAAAGAATGGATTATAAAACAAGGGAATAAAAAATATACCAAAATTAAAGCTTGGGATGAAGATAATTTTGAAATGGCTGATGCAACTGTTAAAGTTAGATTTATAAGGTTTGTCGAAGAAATACATAATGGAGATAAAATAGAAATTAAAGAAGCTTGGATTATAACAACAGATAAATTTACTTCATCACAAACTTTATGGGAAATAATGCACAAGAGATGGGATATTGAAAACAATGCTTTTCATCAACTTAAAACAGGATGGCATTTAGACCATTGCTTTCTTCATAGCCCTACGGGCGTAGAAACAGTGCTAATGTTTATAATTATAGCATTTAATCTTATGCAGTTATATTTTTTTAGATGTATTAGAGGTTTTAGAAAGAAAAGAATGCTTCAAATAAATATTATTGAGGATATAAGAGATGAGAGATTTACAATAGAAGATACCTGGAATAACCCAGTATTTGAAAAAACTTAATGCAACAATAAAATTGGAAATTAATTATTTAAATTTCTTGGGGTAGGGGGAGTTATAACTATTTTTATAATCTACAGGGATGGCGGAATACCATTT
>NZ_AXAA01000067.1:0-1921 GCF_000472625.1 Caloramator sp. ALD01 | reverse complement strand
TGAATAAAAGATAATATGCGCAACTATATATAGTATGTTTTTAAAAATAATTTGATTTTTTCGGAGGTCTCCCACCCAAGTGAAATGTGACATTTCACACTTAGTTATATAAAAACACTTATTTCTAAATCAAATGACATTCTAATTATAAACAAACCTACTTGTCAGCTGTAACTCAAAAAACCTTTAAGGAATTTTATTTAGCTTCTTCATTGGCTATAACTAATCTTATCTTTTCAACTTCTAAATAGTGCTTTTTAAAATCGAGTATGAGCTGAATAATTATTTTATTCAGCGTCCTCTCACACTGGACTTTGTTTTGTTATGCAAACTCGTCCGCCTCAAATCAGCCTCGTATGTGGTTCTTGTTCATCGAGCCAGGACTTTGCCTCCGGCTTTCTTTAGATTCCACCTCACGATGGACACCCTGCCATTGGCTAATGGTTCACACTACCAAGCCCATAGCAGACTTTCGCCGCCAAGCTGTCGCCCATGCTGGGCACACATACCATAAAGTCACCTGCCATAAAAGCAGGTGACTTTATATTTATATATTATCAAATAAATTATCAAGTACTAAAACTGCAGCACCCTTTATAATTGCATCGCCTTTGGTATCTGCCCTCTTTATCTCGCAGCTTTCAAAAAGGTCTGGTAGTGCATACTTCTTTGCATTTTCAATTGTACCATTTAAATAGTAATCATTAACATCAATTAAATCTCCACCTAATACAATAAGTTGTGGATTAAATGTATTAATTAAATTAGCAACTGCAAGACCTAAATATTCCGATGCTCTATTTATTGCAGAAATAGCCCTTTCATCGCCCTTTAAGGATAACTCGTGTATAGCCATACAATCCTTATCAAGTCCTAACTCTGCCGCATATCTCTCTACTGCCTTTTCTGAACTAAATGTCTCAATACAACCTCTATTTCCACAGCTACAAAGCGGGCCATCAAAACAAACCTTAGTATGCCCAAATTCTCCAAAGCCATCAGTATATCCCCTCATCTGCTGCTTATTATTAATTAAGGACATACCTACTCCATAACCAATCTTAACACTTATAAATTGATCTACATATTTACCTGCACCATACCAGCTCTCACTAAGTGCCATTGCTCTTACGTCTCTATCCAAAAATGCTGGTACATCAAATATTTTTTCTATATCTGTTCTTATATCTTTATTTTTCCACCCATAATTGGGAGAATATACAATTTTACCCTTTTCAGCATCTACTATACCGTGGGCTGCTATTCCAATTCCAAGTAATTTTTCCTTATTAATTTCGTTTTCTTTAACTAATTCTTCTATACCATCCTTAATGATATTCAATGCCTCTTCATAGGTTGTGTTTGGAGTTGTTTTAACCGTTATCTTATCAATTATCTTTGACTCCATATTTAAAACTGCAGTTCTAATTCTTGTAGAACCTATATGTACCGATAAAATATAATATGAATCAGCATTTATTTTAAGAAGAATTGGCTTTCTCCCACCTGTAGATTGTCCAAGGTCACTTTCTACAATTATATTTTTATTAATTAATTCTGCCGTTATATTTGTGACTGTTGCTGGTGTTAAATTCAATATCTTTGCTATTTCTGCCCTTGATATAGGTCCCTTTAGCCTTATTACATCTATAATGAGACCAGTATTTATTTTTTTCATAAGCTGAAAGCTTCCTGGTACAATATTATCCATAGATACTCCCCCCCTTTTACCATTATAGAAAGAATTTTAACAATTTTCAATGTTAATTTATTTAATAAACCATAACAACTTGCACAAAAACCCAGGTGAAATTTTACACTTTATAAAAAATGTCACATTTCACCTGGGTGGGAGACCTCCGAAAAAATATTATGGTATAATAAATATGCATAAATATTTTTTTGGAGGTCTTTTATGTTT
>NZ_AXAA01000066.1:0-2016 GCF_000472625.1 Caloramator sp. ALD01 | reverse complement strand
GGTTCAAGAAGCAAACTCCTTTCCCCTCCGCTCGACTTGCATGTGTTAGGCACGCCGCCAGCGTTCGTCCTGAGCCAGGATCAAACTCTCATGTTGTAACCTAGCTTCTTATTCAGTACGTTCGCTCTCGCTGTTCAGTTTTCAAGGACCGTTGACGCTTATTTATATTATCACGTCTTTTTTATCTTGTCAACACCTTTTTTTCGGTGTTTTTATTTCTTTCTGTCGCTCGCTTCAAGCGACTTTTATATATTATCATGTAGATAATAAAATTTATGTATTTTAGTTAGGCATTAAATTAAAATATATATGTTTATCTTCTTTTTTCTATTTTTATCTCAAGTTTTTATATAGCGACACTCTTGGAAATGTTGTTTGTATTTTTATATTTAATTTATAAATGTAACTTTGCTTTATTACTTATTAATTATAAAATAAAAAAAACTACTTCCTCTTATCAAAAGAAAGTAGTTTTTCTATTTTTATTAAAATACTATCTGTTCTAAAAACTCTCCAACTAATGTATCATATTCATCTTTATTATTCCAATAAGCTTCTGCATGTCCCGCATTAGGTGCCAAATATATTTTTTTAAACCCCTTCTTTTTAGCATTATACATATCAACACTCATTTGATATGGTACATAATCATCATTTTTCCCATGTATAAAGAAAATTGGAGTTTCAACATTTTCAATTGCTTTTATTGGAGACACTTCTCTAAAAAATATTCCTGCCCTTATCTTTGTAATCAAACTTGCTGAATAGTACAAAGGAAAAGGATAAATGTGAAAATCTTTTCTCATTCTGTATTTTAATATACCTGACATACTTGAATAAGCACAATCCGCTATATAAAATGACACTCTATCATCTATTTCTGAATTTAATAAAACCGTAGCTGCTCCCATAGATTCACCCATTATTCCAACCTTACCTCCATCACCAAGCCTTGTAAACAACCAATCTGTAACTGCCTTCAAGTCATATCTTTCATAATGTCCAAATGTAGTATTTTTCCCTCCACTTAACCCATGATTTCTGTGATCATATATTAATACACTAATTCCTCTTTTTAGAAATATATCCATATATTTTACCGAACCATAAAGTGTATAGGTTATCCCATGACATATAATTACAGCCTTATTTGAATTTGGTACTTCAAAATACATAGTATTAAGTTCATATCCATATGGTGATTTAATTTTTATTTCCTCTCTTTTTAAACTATTAAACTTTTCTTTTACTATTTTTCCTTTATCAACTTCTATTTTATATGTTTCTTCATACTTAAAGCATTTAGGTTTTATCACTTGTTGTGAAAAATAAATTCCTCCCATTAATACTATCAAAACAATTCCCCCAACTAAAATACCTGCTAACATAGTATCCCCCCTTATAATACTATTAAATTATATTATATCACTAAAACAGTTTATGTTTTATTTTTGAAGAATAAATTAGATTTATATCTATGTTAAGTATAAAATAAATCCATAATGAAGTTATAAGAAAAATATTTATATATAACCAATAGCTTTATCTATAAATTCCCTTTTAATACATTTTTAAATTATCCACAGACTTTTATAATATTCTTATGCAAATTATCAACATTAACATACTTTTTACTACTGTGAATAACTTCTTTGATTATAAAAAATAAGCCATAAATAATCAAACGTATTGATATTAACAAGGAACTCTAAATGTTCTCATTATATTATCAAGACAAGTTTAAATTATTTATGACTCTATCAATCTCATTTATTTTTACATCTAATTACTTTTTCATCATTTCTTTAAGCGACCTACTCTCCCACACCGCATTAGTGCAGTACCATCGGCCCGGCGGAGCTTAACCGACCTTTCTTGAATGCGTACAGGTACTCAAAGGGCCTTTTAGATGTATTTGAAGTAAATAAAAAAGCAAATCTGGCAACGACCTACTCTCCCACACCGTGCGGTGCAGTACCATCGGCCCTGCGGAGCTTAACCTGCGTGTTCGGAATG
>NZ_AXAA01000065.1:0-2143 GCF_000472625.1 Caloramator sp. ALD01 | reverse complement strand
ACTTTTTCAAAGTCGAAAAGCTAAGAATTGCTAAAGCTTATGAAATATGCTAATTTGAAATCCTTTCATGGGGCTTTTTCAGATTTTTGCTAACAATTAAGTTTGTCAACAATATCATAAGGTAATGGATACCTTATGTTTACTTTTTATTTTTATATATATTATAATATATATAGGAATAATTTGGCGGTGATATAAATAATTAAGTTAATTTTTGATAAAAAACTATCACTATTTGAGAAAGTGTAATATAATATATTGTGGGAAAAAATAAATATGTTGTTAGGTGAGGCTCCTACAAAGAAAAATGCTACTGCCCAGAAAAATCGAGAGATTCCAATGGGTTAACAGAAATAATCGTGAAGGTTATTTCTAATGTAGCTGACGCAGAGTCTACGCTTTGTAGTGCTAAAGCTCAACAATAAAGAAATGTATATTTCTCTACTGTTGAGTAGAGATTTTTTTGCGTGTGTGGCAGCCATATCACATATAACTTATTAGGAAGAGGTGCAAGAAGGGAGTGATGAATATGGATTCTGGTAGTTCTGTTCCTGAGCATAAAAACTTAATAAAAAAGAGCCATATTCATCACTTTGGATATTGGCTCTTCTAAAAGGAGGGGTCAGAATGAATGAAAGAATTTTAGAGCTACTGAAAAATAAAAATTATAAGGAATTAAGAAATGAACTAATTGAGTTAAACGAAGTAAATATAGCTGATATAATAGAAGAAGTTGATACAAGTGAGGCGGTTATATTATTTAGACTTCTTCCAAAGGATATGGCTGTTGATGTATTCTCATATCTTTCAAATGAACAGCAGATGAATATAATAAATTCAATTACAGATAAAGAAATAGAGCATATAATGAATGAGTTGTACTTTGACGATATGATTGACTTTATAGAAGAGATGCCTGCCTATGTAGTAAAAAAGATTTTAAAGAATACAAAGGAAGAGGAAAGAGCGCTAATTAATCAGTTTTTAAACTATCCTGATAACTCTGCTGGAAGTCTTATGACTATAGAGTATGTTGATTTAAGAAAGGATATGACAGTAGCAGAGGCAATAAAGCACATAAAAGAGACAGGAATTGAGAAGGAGACTATATATACCTGTTACGTTATAGATGGCAGTAGGAAGCTTGAGGGTATAATATCCCTAAGAAAGCTTGTGACTTGTGATGAAGACAAAAAAATAGAAGATATTATGAATACAGATGTTATATATGTTCATACCCACGATGACCAAGAGATGGTAGCAAGCCTATTTAAAAAGTACGACCTTATAGCAATTCCAGTTTTAGATAAAGAGGAAAGATTGGTTGGAATTATAACAATTGACGATATTGTAGACGTTATTGAGCAGGAAAATACAGAGGATTTTCAAAAGATGGCAGGTATGGAGCCAACGGATATTGAATATCTTGATGCAAGCGCATTTACCCTTGCTAAAAATAGAATAGCTTGGCTTTTAATTCTTATGATTTCTGCAACGTTTACAGGGAGAATAATTCAAAAATATGAGGAGGTTCTTCAATCAGTTGCAATCTTAGCAGCTTTTATACCGATGCTTATGGATACAGGAGGAAATGCAGGTTCTCAATCCTCAACGCTTGTTATAAGAGGACTTGCACTTGAGGAGATTAAAACAAAGGACTTCTTTAAAGTTGTATTTAAGGAATTTAAGGTATCATTTATAGTTGGTATTGTACTTTCTATAGTTAACTTTTTAAGAATTTATTTTATAGAGAAGATTAACTTTAAGGTTTCACTTACTGTAACAATAACATTATTCATCACAATTATGCTTGCTAAAATTGTAGGAGGAGTTCTTCCCATAATTGCAAGAAAGTTTAAACTTGATCCAGCGATTATGGCAAGCCCTCTTATCACAACAATAGTAGATGCCGTTGCATTAATAGTATATTTTACTTGTGCAACTATTATATTAGGTATATAAATAAAGCCCCATTAATGGGGCTCAGATAATTGACAAATCTATTTGTTAGCTAAATTATGAAAAAGCCCCATGAAAGGATTTTATTTGGCTCTTTCATGAGCTTTAGCAATTCTTAGGTTTTCGACTTTGGAAAAGTCCGTAATTCGGCACAGGACGTGCCGAGCCGAGCGGCCATCAGGAC
>NZ_AXAA01000064.1:0-2806 GCF_000472625.1 Caloramator sp. ALD01 | reverse complement strand
AAAGTAAATTATAATACCAAATTTTAGAAAACCAACTCCCGTTGGTCTTTTTGTCCTGCAATTTTTTGCAGGGGACTCTCCCCCATCCAACCTATTGTAAATGATAAAATAAAAATGCACGAAAAGTGGAAAATAAAAATGTACAAAATTGTACATAAATCTGGTACCATCCTTAATAGGAGGGATACCAAATATGATAAATATAATAGCTCAATTAAATATAATAAAAGCTATGGAAATTAAGCCTAATTTTTCAGAACTTGCAAGAGAATATGGAATGGATAGGAGAACTATTAAAAAATATTATGAAGGATATGAAGGTAAACCTAAAAATAAAAATAAATCTAGCAGATTAGATAAATTTTATGATGAAATAAAAATGAAACTTGAGATTAAAGGTGTTACCGTAAAAGGAGTTTATGAATACTTTTTAAATAAAGGATATGAAATAGGAACATATTCAAATTTTAATAAATATGTTAAAAGAAAAGGATTGAAACCAGCTAAAAAAATAAAGGCTCATCCAAGATTTGAAACTCCTGAAGGAGAGCAAGCTCAAGTAGATTGGAAGGAGGATATTAAATTAATTTCAAAGTATGGTGAAGAATTTATTATAAATGTATTTAATTTTAAATTAGGGTACTCAAGATATACTTATTTTGAATTAAGAGAAAACAAAACCCAACAAGATTTATTTGAATGTTTAATTAATGCATTTAAGGCTATTGGAGGTGTTCCTAAAAGAATATTATTTGATAATATGAAAACTGTAGTTGATATAGAAAATGGAAGGAGAAGAATAAATAATAAAATGAAAGCTTTTGCAGATGATTTTAATTTTAAGATAGAACTATGCAAGCCTAGACATTCTTTTACTAAAGGCAAAGTTGAAGCATCTAATAAATTTGTTGATTGGATATTAGCATACAACGGTGATTTTGAAGATGAAAAAGATTTGAAAAATATAATAAAAGAAATAAATAAAAAAATTAATTCATCAGTTAATCAGGCTATATCAGTCCCACCAATCTTGCTATTCCAAAAAGAAAAAGAATATTTATCCCCACTTCCAAATTCAAGTATTATTGAGCATTACTTAGATTTGGAACAAAAAGCAAAAGTTTTAAAAGATTCAACAATATATTACAAGGGGAATAAATATTCTGTACCTAAAAAATATTTAGGTAAAACCCTAAACTTAAAATTAATTGATTACAAACTTCATATATATTTTAACACAGAATTGATTTGTGTCCATAAGTTAAGTAACAAAAAAATTAATTATCTTCCTGAACATTATATAGAAATATTAGAAGACATTATAAAAAATCAAGATAACTTAGAGCAAATATGCAATGATAATCTAAATCAGTTGGACAAGTTGTTGAGTTATTAAATTGTTATGTAACTAAATAATGTATTCAAATTTAATAAATATTATAACAGGAAAGGTGGTAGAATGAATAATTACATAAAACTGCTTAATAATTTAGAGGAGCTAGGGCTTTTAAATATTAAAAACAATATAGACACATATTTAAATTTAATTAATTCTGGAGAAAAAAGTATAGTAGATGCTTTATATGAGTTAAGTAATTTAGAATTAAAATCAAAACAAGAAAAAGCGATTCTTGCTTGTGTAAAAGTAGCAAACTTTCCCTTTTTAAAGGAAATTGATGATTTTGAATTTGAATTTCAACCTAGTATAAACAAACAACAAATACTTGATTTAAAAAGTTTAAGATTTGTAGAAAACAATGAAAATATTTTATTTGTAGGAACACCTGGAGTTGGTAAAACCCATCTAGCTACCTCTCTAGGTATAGAATGTGCTAAGCATAGATATTCAACCTATTTTATTCATTTTCAAGAACTGATGATGCAGTTAAAAAAAGCATTAGCATAAAATCGTTTAGAATCAAGGTTAAAACATTTTTCTAAATATAAGGTGCTTATAATAGATGAAGTTGGTTATTTACCTATAGATACAGATGCTGCTAATATATTCTTTCAGTTAATATCTAAGCGATATGAAAAGCATTCAACAATAATAACTACCAATATGCCTTTTTCAAACTGGGGAGAAGTGTTTGGTTCTGCAACAATTGCAAATGCTATATCAGATAGATTACTACATCATTCTCATGTAATATCTATAAAAGGTCCTTCATATAGACTGAAATCAAAAATAAACTATTTTAATAGTTCTTCCCATTCTTCTTCTGCATCATCATAGTACAATTTTTGTACATGAATATATTCCACTTTTTGTACAAAAAGATATTGACATTTACACCTATCTTTATAAAATCACTCTCAAACAAGAAAGGACAGGCATTCTAATTGAATACCCGCCCCAACAATTGACAAAGAGCCTGTATTAATAAATATAAAAAGAGGTTGCTTTTGCAACCTCCTACATTCAAAGTGGCTCCACGGAGAGGACTCGAACCTCCAGCCCTTCGGTTAACAGCCGAATGCTCCACCATTGAGCTACCGTGGAATATTTTATTTTATCCGGCAACGACCTACTCTCCCACACCGAATTGGTGCAGTACCATCAGCCCTGCGGTTAAATATCGTGTTCGAAATGGATACTGATGTTTCCTTCACGACATTGTCACCAGATATTTTAGATGTTTGAAGTTTGATATTGGATGTTAGACCTTTTAAGTATTCCTAACTGGTCACTTTTCCAACTTCAAGTTCCATCAAAACTGCACAACCAAGAAGTTCTTTTCTAACTTCTAATCTCTAACATCTAACTTCTTTTTTATGATCAAGCCCTCGACCTATTAGTACCAGT